>JBIJCH010000357.1:0-2997 GCA_044344815.1 Flavobacteriales bacterium
CGTTGCCGCTTCCGTTCGCCCGGTCCGTTCATCACCGCATCCGTGCCATGGCTACACATAGGGCAGCCGCCGGCGCCACACCAGCACCGTGATGAAGCCCACCACCAGCCCGCCGATGTGGGCGAAGTGGGCCACGTTGTCGCCCGGGTGCATGTTCAGCCCGGCGTACAGCTCGTACGCGCCATAGAGCAGCACGAAGTACTTCGCCCGGATGGGGATCGGCAGGGGGAAGATCATGAGCTCCACATTGGGGTAGAGCATGCCGAAGGCCACGAGCACGCCGAAGATGGCCCCCGAGGCCCCCACCATGTCGATGAAGTACAAGCCGGTGAGCCGGTTCATCGCCTCGTCGCCGAAGCCCTGTCCGCCCTGCACCATGTTGGCCAGCGCCTCGGCGCCCAGGTCGCGCACGTCGGCCACCTGTCCCGGCGTGAGCAGGGCGACCACCTGCGCATGCTCGATGCCCTGCACGCCCATGTAAAGCAGGGCCGCGCCGATGCCGCAGATGAAGTAGTAGGTGAGGAAGCGCTGCGAGCCCCAGCGGTACTCGAGCGGCGCGCCCAGCATGAACAGGCCGAACATGTTCATCACCAGGTGCAGGACGCCCCCGTGCATGAACATGTGGGTCACCAGCTGCCAGGGCCTGAACTCCGGCGAGCCGAAGCAGTGCAGGCCGAGCAGCGCGGAGAGGTCCTCGCCGAACAGGTGCCCGCCGCCGAGCAGGTCGAGCAGGAACACCAGCGCGTTGATGATCACCAGGTTCTTCACCACGGTGGGCGTGTTCTCCAGCGGTCCGGTGCGATACATCAGCGTTCGAAGCGTTCGTCGAGCTCCTTGAGCCCGAAGGTGATGAGCACGGGCCTGCCCCCCGGGGAGAAGTAGGGCATGCCGCATGCGAAAAGGCGGTCGATGAGGTCGTGCATGCCGGCCTCGTTGAGCGCGCTCCCCGTGCCCCGTGCCATGCTGCGGGCCAGGCCCCGGGCGATGGTGGCGTGGCGCTCGGCCTTCAGCTGGCCGCGCTCGTGCTTCACCTGTTCAAGCAGTTCCTCGAGCAGTGCCGAGGGGTCGGCATCGGCGCATTCGGCGGGGGTTCCGTTCACGGCGATGCTGCGCCCGCTGAGCGGTTCCAGGTCGAAGCCCAGGGCGCGCAGCTCGGGCATCACGGCCAGCAGCAGCGCGTGGTCGGCGGCGTTGGGCTCGATGGTCACCGGGAACAGCAGCGCCTGGCTGGGGCCGCTGCCCTGTTCGAGGGTGCGGAGCGCCTGCTCGTACACGATGCGTTCGTGGGCCCGCTGCTGGTCCACCACCACGAAGCCGCTGCGCAGCTGGGCCAGGATGTAGCGTCCGTGCAGCTGGAACACGGCCCTGCCGGCGCGTTCCACGGGCTCGCCCATGGGCACCACGTGTTCGGCGGGGGCGCCGCCGGGAAGCTGCGCGTCGTGCTGCCTCACCGGGGCATCGGGCAGGTCGAAGAGCTGCTGCCAGCCCGCCGCGGAAGGTGCGCGCCCCAGGTCGTGCGGGCGCCATGCCGGGGCCTCGTGGCCGGTCCCGGCAGGCACCACCGGCGCCACCGCAGGCACGCTGGGCATGCCGGCGAAGGCCGCCATGATGGCCGGCTCCGGCTCGAAGTCGAGGCTCGGGGTGATGTTGTGCCGCCCCAGCGCCCGCCGCACCGCCGCGTGCACGATGGCGTACACCGTGCGGTCGTCGCGGAACTTGATCTCGGTCTTGGTGGGGTGGATGTTGATGTCGATCTGCGCCGGGTCGATCTCCAGGAACAGGAACCAGCCCGGGTGGCTGTCGCGCGCCAGCAGCTCGTCGTAGGCCGTGCGCACGGCGTGCTCCAGGTAGCCGCTGCGGATGAAGCGCCTGTTCACGAAGAGGAACTGCTCGCCGCGGGTGCGCTTGGCGAACTCGGGCTTCCCCACGAAGCCCTGCACGCTCACGAAGTCGGTGCCCTCCTCCACCGGCACCAGTCGCTCGTCGTACTTGCGCCCGAACACGTGCACGATGCGCTGGCGCTCCTGCGAGGCGGGCATGCGGTGCACCTCCTGGTCGTTGTGCAGCAGGTCGAAGGCCACCTCGGGATGGGCGAGGGCCACGCGCTGGAACTCGTCGATCACGTGTTTCAGCTCCACGTTGTCGCTCTTGAGGAACTGGCGGCGGGCCGGCACGTTGTAGAAGAGGTTCTTCACCGCGATGCTGGTGCCCGCGGTGCAGGCCACGTTCTCCTGGAGCCGCACGCGGCTCCCTTCGATCACCACACGCGTGCCCAGCTCCTCATCGGCGGGACGGGTGCGCAGCTCCACCTGCGCCACGGCGGCGATGCTGGCCTCGGCCTGGCCGATCTTGCTGGTGGCGTGGCGCTCCCAGCACAGCCGCGCATCGGCGGCGCTCATGCCTCGACCGTCGTCGATCACCTGCACCAGGGTGCGACCCGCGTCCTTCACCACCAGCGTCACGCGCGTGGCCCCGGCGTCGATGCTGTTCTCCAGCAGTTCCTTCACCACGCTGGCGGGCCTCTGCACCACCTCGCCGGCCGCGATCTGGTTGGCCACGTGGTCGGGCAGCAGGCGGATGATGTCGGACATGCGGATGGGGACCTTGCAAAGATGCGGCCGCGGAACGGACCACCGTCAACTTGACGTGAAGTCCGTCGATCGGGCCTTCGCGGTGGTTCCGGCGCTTTCCAGCGCGCGTGTTCAAAACTGGCACGGATCGTGGCCGGACGCCGTTACACACGGGGATAGCTTCGCCACCGGCCGCTGTTGCAGCGGGGACCCGGAGCGATGGGTCCCACGGCCCGCCCAACGGATGAAACGGTTCCCTCTCATCACCCTCCTCGCCGGCACGGCGCTGCTCTTCCTGGGCGGCAGGTCGCGCCCCGAACGCACGCCCGCCTTCCTCGAGGCCCCCGCCCCCTGGGCCGATTCGATGCTCTCCACCCTCACGCTCGATGAGCGCATCGCCCAGCTGATGATGGTGGCCGCCTACAGC
>JBIJCH010000012.1:0-15193 GCA_044344815.1 Flavobacteriales bacterium
GAACGTGGTCATGGGCAGGTCATCGAACAGGCGGCGCATCTTCGGCTCGGTGGTGCCGAGGTTCACGTAGCTCATGAAGCGGCGCTTGAGGCTCATGGGCAGCCGCGGATGGCCGGGATCCACCTCGCGGGGATGCAGGTAGAACACCACGGGCCTGCCCTCCTTCAGCACCACCTTCGCGCGGTCGCGGATCACGGGGTACGGGAAGAAGCGGAGGTAGCCGCCTCCGAAGAAGTACAGGTCACGGCCGAGCACGCGGTCCATGCTGATCGGGAACTCCACGATGTCGCCCTTGGCCGTGGGCACCACATGGGGCACGGGCAGGGCACCGGGCCAGCCGCCGTGGTTGCGATTGCCGGGCCAGATGGAGCTGTCGTAGGCATGGCCGGTCTCCGCGAGCGCCTCGAAGAACCACGGGGTCTCCCGCGTGGCGCTGAATCCCGGCGCGCGGTAGCCGCGCACCTTCACCCCCGCCGCATCCTCGATGATGCCCTTGGCGCGGCGCACATCGTCGGTGAAGTGGCGGCGGTCGCGCTTGTAGACGAGCTCGTGCGCATAGCCGTGCGAGGCGATCTCGTGGCCCTGGGCGGCCGCCTCACGCACCAGCCGGGGATGGCGCTCGGCCACCCAGCCGAGGAAGAACAGGGTGGTGCGCACCTGTTTCTCGGCGAACACGTCGAGCATGCGGCGGAAGGAGGCCTCCACCCGCGACTCCTGGCGGTCCCATTGGTCGATGGGCGGCGTGGAGGGCACGTCGAGGATGTGGAACCACTCCTCCACGTCCACGGAGAACACGCACCGGGCGGACATGCCACGAAGGTACCCGGTGCGGCGGGTTCAGCGGATCCGGATGTCGGTCATGTCGTGCATCCGGCGGCCCTTCTCGAAGCTGTTGCGGTAGTAGCGCACCCAGAGGGCGATGAGCGGAGCCCCCACCAGCGTGGGCCAGAGCCATTGCAGCCATACCGGACGGATCATGGCCAGGTTCACCGCTGAGAAGGCGCTCACCGTGGCGATGTAGCCGCCGAGGAAGCCCGTCATGTGGGCGAAGAACCACTCGCGCTTGTCGTGGTTCGCCTTGTGGAACCGGCGCAGCTGCGCCCACACCATCAGCAGGCCGATGGTGCCGAAGGCGGTGAAGATGATGGCTCACCCCCCACAGGAACAACCCGGCGTTGATGAGGCCCGCGGTGCCATGAAGCAGGTGATCAAGCCGGCCCGGCCGCTGGCCCTGGTGGAGCCGCTTGAGGTACAGCGCGCGGTACCCCGACGCGATCATGTGGAAGCTGAAGATCGCCACCAGCGCCATGAGGTAATTGGGGCGCAGGGATCCGGCGATGATGGCCGTGATGCACACCACGGCCATGCCGTAGAAGAAGACCTTCCCCCACAGGCGATGCCAATCGCCGCCCTTGCGCACGACCATGGCGAGCGGCGCCACCACCAACGACACACCGCCGGTGATGGCATGCATCCGCAGCACCAACGTCATCAAGCTCTCCTCGTCCATCACCGAACACCCCCTACCAGCATTGAGCGGGCCGCCGGAAAGGTAACGATCGGCGCAGCGGGCTCCCAGGCATTCGGGACAAGCTGCACATATCGGCATATCAAGGCATTCCCGGCGATGATGAAGCGACATCGACATACCCGCCAAGACCCATCCGGTAGTAGCGGCCGTTGAGACGGTCGGCGGGGAACCGGGGGCCCAGCGCACCGAGCCACAGGTCCATGTCGCCGGGCCGAACTCCGGTCTCCGTGGCGCATACCGCCGTCCGGGCCTTCTCCGGACCATCGAGCGCGGTGATCAGAAGGGTCTCGAACGGCAGCGCCCAATGCACCCCGATACCGATGCGTTGCAGGTCCGCATGATCGAGGATCAGCCGATCGGCGGGGCTCCAGGCGAGGGCGGTGCGCAGCGCCGAGATCCGTTGTTCCGCAGGGCGACCGGCGAAGGCGATGTCGCGGAACTTCGCGAAGAGCAGCAGGGCCAGTGCGAGCAGGCATGCCCACCGCGTGAGGCCGGTCGTTCCCCACGCCACCGTGATGGCGGGAAGGGCCACCAGCGTGGCGAGGGGCACGAAGTTCTTCTCCATCATCAGCGCGTGCTCGCCGCCCGCATAGGTGGCCAGGTTCACGGCAATGTAGGCGCCCCAGCCACCGGCGAGCACCCCCAGCACCCACCAGCGCCGGCCGCGCACCAGCGCCACCACCAGCGCGAGCATCACGGTCCACACCGGCACGAAATGCGCGGTGGCGCACCCGCTGTGGTCCACGAGGAACCGCCACGAGGCCCAGGCCCCGCCGGGGCCGCCATCCCCGGCGGCCCGCGCCAGGGACCCGTACAAGCCCGCCTCATAGGCCGTTGGCGGCAGCACCACCCGCGCCGCCAGGCCCCACACGAGGCATGCCGCCATGAGCCACCCCAGTTCACGCCGCTGTCCAGGTGACCAGGCGAACAGGAAGGCCAGCGCGGCGGCCATCACGGCCCAGCCCACCGGATGCACCAGCAAAGGCGGCGCGAGCAGCACCAGTGCGAGCGCACGATGGTGCCAGGCCCAGGGCGCCGGGTAACGCTCCAACAGGGCGAGGAGAAGGAACGGGTAGGCCGTGAGCTGGTTGGCCTCGAGCACGGGGCCGTAGAAGGCGAGCCGGGTGCACAGCACCGTGGCCAGGGCACAGGCGAGCGCCGCGCGGGGCGCCTTGAGCAGGTGGGCACACACCAGGAACACGCCAAGACCCACCAGCACATGCGCCACCGAGGCCAGCACGAGGAGCGCCCCCAGCGACAGCCCCAGGGCCATGCCGGCCTTCACCAGCAGCTGGGGCAGCATGGCCGTGTAACGATGCGCCTCCACGGTGATCCCGTCACGCTGGGTCCATTGGAAGAACTGCCAGGCGCTGTCCACATGCACCATGCGGGCGACCGCGTGCTTCCAGGCGAGCACGAGGAGCCCGGCGAAGAGCAGGTGGGCGAGGATGAGGGCCGCGCGCTGCGCGGGGTCACGCTCCCTGCTCACGGCCGTTGCACGATGATCGACCTGTGCAGCACGCGCCCGTCGGCCAGGCGGGCCGTGAGCACGTGCGCACCGATCGGCAGCGCCTCGCGCAGGGTGGCACTTCGCCCGCGCACCGGGGCCGCCCAGATCAGGCGGCCGGCCGCATCGTGCACGGTGAGCTCAACGAACACATCGCTCGCCTGCACGGTGAACGGCCCTTCCGCCGGCATCGGAAAGACCGCCAGCACGGGGGCAGGGTCCGGCGATACGGGCACGGGAAGGGCGTCGAAGGTCTCCTCCACGGTCTGTTGGTCCGTGAGCCCGTCGAGGCCTGTGCGCACCACGAACACGTCGGTGTTGCCAGCACCGTAGGAACGCGTCCGTCCTGCAACGAGGTACCCGTCAGGCAGGGTATCAAGCCCGAAGGCCTCATCATCGTCGACGCCACCGAAGGTGCGCCCGTACGTGAAATAGCCGCCCTGGTCGGAGCTCAGGAGGAACATGTCGCTTCCGCCGCCGCCGGAGGTGCGCGTGTAGCCGGCGGCCAGGTAGGTGCCGTCCGCGAGCTGCAGGTGCTCGTAGGCCTCCTGGTCGTTCACCTGCCCCCAGTTCCAACGCCATTGCTCGGCCCCGTTGGCGTCCAGCTTGGCGTGCAGGTGCTCCACGAAGGGTGAATAGCTGCGGGTGGTGCCCACGATGGAATAGCCCCCGTCGGCGGTCACGATCACATCCCGGGCCAGGTCGGTGCTGTCGCCGCCCACGAAGGACTGCCATTCCACGCTGCGGTCAGCGGCGAGCTTCACCACCCAGGCGTCGGCATCACCGTCCGGGGTCGTGCGCATGCCGCAGGCCACCAGGCCACCGTCCGAGGTCTCCCGCGCATCCGTCAAGCGGTCCTCCTGCGGTGTTCCGAGCACGGCGGTCCACACTGTATCGCCATTGGCGTCGAAGCGCACGAGCCAGCCGTCCATGCCGCCGGCACCGAAGCTCTGCGTGCGACCCGCCGCCAGCCATCCCCCGTCGGCCGTGGGCTCGAGGCTTTCCAGGAAGTCCCAGTCAGTGCCGCCAACTGTGATCTCCCACTGCAGCACGCCATCGGCATCGGTGCGCATCAGCCATCCATCGTAGCCGGTGGCGGCATTACGGTCCGTACTGCCCGCGAGCAGCAGGCCACCGTCCGCAGCGATGCCCATGCCCCCAACCTGCTCCACGGCCGGGCTGCCGAACACGTACGAGGCCAACACATCGCCGTCGGTGTGCATCATCACCACATACGCATCACCCGTGCCCGGGCCGAAGCTGCCCGTGGTGCCCGCCACGGCAAGGGTGGTGTCGCCCGGCAGCACCAGCACCCGCGTGCCCTGGTCGGGTCCGAAGGCGCCATGGGCCCTGCGCCAGGTGACCTGGGCGAAAAGCCCCGGGCCGGCGAGCAGCGCGAACACGATGATGGAATGGCGGTGACGCATGAGCAGGCGAAGGTAGTCCCCGGGTGCAAGGTGGTGACGCGGCCGGGCACGCCTTCGCTGCCTGCCGTCCAACCCGGCGGGCCGACCGTTCAGAACGATCCGTGCCGGTGGGGCGTTCCCCAGCGCACCTTTGCGCCCTGCGCCCATGATCTCCCGCCGCATGATCGGATTCATCATCTTCCTCGGCATCCTCGTCCTCATCGACATCTACGCCTTCAAGGGCGTGAGCACCGCCCTGGACGGGCTGGCGCCGGGGTCGAAGCGGTGGGTGCGGCTGGTGTACTGGGCCATCTCCATCGGCATGATCGCCCTGCTCGTGTGGGTGTCCATCAGCGTGAACGAGCTGCGCAGCACGCGCAACCACTCCTTCATGTTCTCGCTGGCGGCGCTCTTCATGCTCTTCTTCCTGCCCAAGGTGGTGATCGTGGTGTTCCATGGCCTGGAGGACCTGGTCGAGCTCTTCCGCTGGGTGGTGGGCAAGCTCACGCCCGGAGCCCCCGTGGGCGGCGGGGAGCCCATCACCCGCCTGCGCTTCCTGAGCCAGGTGGGCCTGGCCCTGGCCGCGGTGCCCTTCGCCGGGGTGCTGTACGGCATCACGCACGGGCGCCGCAACTTCCGCGTGGAACGGGTGGACCTGAAGCTGGGCAACCTGCCTGCGGCCTTCGACGGGTTGCGCATCGTGCACATCAGCGACATGCACCTGGGAAGCTTCCCCAGCGGCACCGACATCGTGCGCAAGGGCGTGGACCTCATCAACGAGGAGCGCCCCGACCTGATCCTCTTCACCGGCGACATGGTGAACGATTACGCCGACGAGGCGGAGGCCTGGGTGGCCACGTTGAAGGACCTGGACGCCCGCATCGGCAAGTTCTCCATCCTGGGCAACCACGATTACTCGGACTATGCGCGGTGGGATTCGCTGGAGGCGAAGAAGGCCAACCTGGACCGCCTCAAGCGTCACCACGAGGCCATGGGCTTCCGGCTGATGCTCGACGAGAACACCCGGATCGAGCACGACGGCGAGGCCATCACGCTGCTCGGGGTGCAGAACTGGGGCCGCCGCTTCCAGCAGTACGGCGACCTGGGGAAGACCATGCAGGGGCACGACCCGTCCACCTTCCGCATCCTCATGAGCCACGACCCCACGCACTGGGAGGAACAGGTGCTGGGCACGGGCATCGACCTCACCCTGAGCGGGCACACGCACGGCGCCCAGTTCGGCATCACCATCGCCGGACAGACCTACAGCCCTGCCCAATGGGTGTACAAGCGCTGGGCAGGTCTCTACACCGAGGGCGCACAGCACCTCTATGTGAACCGCGGCTTCGGCTTCATCGGCTTCCCTGGTCGCGTGGGCATGCCGCCGGAGATCACAGTGATCGAGCTGCGGAAGGCGTAGGTCTCACACGAAGACACGGAGCCTCACGGGAACACCCCCACCGCCTGCTGCACCGCACGGTCCAACAATGACAGGTCAAGCCCTGTGCGAACGCCCCGCTCCTCGAGGCTGCGCACGAACAGCTCCATCTGCAGGTTGCCCACCAGCTCGTCCTCGGCCATCGGGCAGCCACCGTAGCCCTTGATCGCACCATCGAAGCGGCGGCATCCGGCGTCCCACGCGGCCTGGGTCTTCACCGGCCAGTTGTCCGGGCTGCAGTGCAGGTGCGCACCGAACTCGACATCAGGCAACGCAGGGATCAAGGCGGAGAACATCGACGTGATATCCTCTGGCCGCGCCACACCCACGGTATCGCTGAGGGCGATGATGCGCACACCGAGCTCGTTCACCAGCCTGTTGGTCCAGTGCAGGGCCACCTCCGCGTTCCAGGGATCGCCATAGGGATTGCCGAATGCCATGCTGATGTACACCACCAGTTCCTTGTTGGCGTTGTGCGCCAGTTCGGCGATGCGGGCGATGCGGTCCCACGAGCCTTCGATGCTGGTGTTGGTGTTGCGCAGCTGGAAGGTCTCGCTGATGCTGAAGGGATAGCCCAGGTAGGTCACGCTCTCCTGCTTCACTGCCTCCTCGGCGCCGCGCTCGTTGGCCACGATCACCAGCAGCTTGCTGCGAGAACCGTTGCGGTTGATCCGCGCCAGCACCTCGGCGGTATCCGCCAGTTGCGGGATGGCCTTGGGGCTCACGAAGCTGCCGATATCGATGGTGTCGAAGCCTACCTGCAGCAATGTGTTCAGGTAGGCCACCTTCACGTCGGTGGGGATGAAGGGTCCGATGCCCTGCATCGCATCCCGCGGACATTCGATCAGCTTCACGCTTTCCATTGCGCGTAGGCCTGGTTGATGCGCTTCACGAGCGCAGGTCCTTCGTAGATGAGGCCCGTGTACACCTGCACCAGGTCGGCGCCGGCCTCGATCTTCTCCATCGCGGCCTCTTCGGAATCGATGCCACCGACACCGATGATCACGAAGGGGCGCGGCAACCGGTCGCGGAGGTAGCGTACCACCTCGGTGCTGCGCTGGCGCACCGGCGCACCGCTCACGCCGCCTGCTCCCATCGCCTCCAACTCGGCCTTCGGTGTGCGCAGGCCTTCGCGGCTGATGGTGGTGTTGGTGGCGATCACCCCGGCGATGCCGCTCTCCTTCACCACGGCCACCACGTCATCCAGCTGGGCATCGGTCAGGTCCGGCGCGATCTTCAACAGGATGGACTTGCGTGTGCCGCCGCCGGCCCGAAGCCCATTGAGGGCATTAAGCCGGGTGAGGATCGCCAGCAGCGGCTCCTTGTCCTGCAGCGCGCGCAGCCCCGGTGTGTTCGGACTGCTCACGTTCACCACGAAGTAGTCGACCACGGGGTAGAGCGCCTTGAAGCACTTGACGTAATCGTCCAACGCCTCCTCGTTCGGCGTCACCTTGTTCTTGCCGATGTTGCCGCCCACGATCACACCGGCCTTCCGCTTCCGCAGCCGTTCCACCGCGGCCTCCACGCCGCCGTTGTTGAAGCCCATGCGGTTGATGAGCGCGCGGTCGGCGGGCAGGCGGAAGAGCCGGGGCTGCTCGTTGCCGGGCTGGGCCACTGGCGTGAGCGTACCGATCTCGATGAAGCCGAAGCCCAGGGCACTGAGCGCGTCCACGTGCCTGGCGTCCTTGTCCATGCCCGCGGCCAACCCCACTGGAGAAGGGAAGCACAGGCCCATCACCTCCACGGCGGCGCCCGCCGGGGGCTTCCCACCGCCCACAAGAGCCATGGCGCCGGGGATGTTCCGCGCGAGCTCGAGCAGACTGAAGGTGAGGTGGTGTGCCCGCTCGGGTTGCTGGCTGAACAGGAGCGGACGGAGAAGCTTGTACATCGGGCGGCAAAGGTAGCCGCGCTCATTCCAGCGTCATGCGCACGCCGAAGAAGCCCCGGATCCCCTGCAACGGCGCGTACATGTAGGACGCATCGAAGGTGTACCCGTTGGGGTTGGTGACCGGATCGTCCGCCGTGCGGTCGAAGGGGTCGAAGGGGCGCATCAGCGGGTCCGCCGGCACGAAGTCAAGCAGGTTCTTCACGCCACCGTAAACCTCAAAGCGCTCGTTGAGCCGGTGCTTCACCTGCACGTTGAGCAGCATGTACCAGGGGGAGTACGCCGGTCGGAAGTCGTTGGGCTGCACGGGCAGGCGCATGGGACCGTACCACTGGCCGGTGAGGTCCACCGTGAAGCGATGCGGCAGGTCCTGGCTCAAGGCGAAGGTGCCCTGCCACGCGGGGGCGAAGTACTGGTCCTCGCGCACGGCCCCCTCCTGGGTGTACACGTCCATCCAGGTGGCCCCGGCGTTCGCCCGGAACCCGCGGCCGAGCCGGGCCTCCACGTTGAGGCTGGCGCCCTGGGCGATGCCGTACCCGTCGAGGTTGCGGTACACGATGAGGTCGGGGTCGGTGTCATAGTCCGGCAGGATCCGGTTGCCGAAGCGCGTGACGAAGAGCGATGCATCGAGCCCGATGAAGCGCTTCTCGCCCGGCCACTTGCGTACCGCGTTGAGCGAGGCGTTCCACGAGCGTTCGGGCAGCAGGTCCTCGGCGATCACCACCGTGCGCGCCCCGGTGAGCGCGGCATGGTCCTCGGTGAAGAGGTTCACCACGCGGTAGCCGGTGCCCGCATTGGCGCGCAGGGTGAAGCGGCCACTGGGCGCATGCTTGAACGCCAGGCGCGGTGACTGCACCAGCCCATGGTCGCGGTCGTGGTCGAGGCGGTAACCCATGAGGAGCACGCTACGGTCGCTCACCGACCATTCATCCTGCAGGAAGATGCCCGGCAGGGGCCGCCGTTCGGCGTTGTTCACCGCACCGGGCGCCTCGCCGATGGCCGTGGCCGGCGTGCTGTCGTCATAGAACGTGCTGCGGTAGGCCAGGCCGGCGAGCACATCGTGCCTTGCGGCATACCGATGCCTCCAGTACAGCTGGCCGAAGAACACGCGCTGCAAGGCATCGTAAGGCGTGGTGCCGTACCAGCTGCCCTGGTGATGGCCGTTGGCCGAGACCTGCAGCATCACCTGCTCCGCGAAGGGCAACTGGTACTGGCCGATGAGCTCCCAGCGCCGCGTGGCGATGGTCTCACCGTAGAGGCTGTCACCGCCCGCGAAGGCCGGCGTCCAGTCCATCTCCCCGCCCCAGCGGTCCTCGCCCACCACGCGCATGGCCAGACTGGCCGTTCGTTTCCCCGGTCGCAACAGGGTCAGCTTCTCGAACAGGGAAACACGCTTCTGCAACGTCATGTCGGTGAACCCGTCACGGTTGTCGTCCCGTGGGGCGTCGTACACGAAGCCGTTGATGCCCGTGAGGCTGCGCAGCTTCCCCTTGCCGAGCGCGAAGCCCACATCGGCATTGTGCTCCTGCCACGTGGTGCTCATCAGGTCCAGAGCGAGGCGCGTGGCCAGCACCGGGTCCTTGGTGATCACGTTGATGATGCCGCCCATGGCCTCGCTGCCGTAAAGTGCGCTGCCCGGTCCTTTCACCACCTCCACGCGCTCGATCAGGCTCGTGGGGATGCCGCTGAGCCCATACACCGTGCTGAGCCCGCTCACGATGGGCATGCCGTCGATGAGCACGAGCGTGTACGGCCCCTCCATGCCGTTGATGTGGATGTCGCCGGTGTTGCACACGCTGCAGTTGAGCTGCGGACGTACGCCGTTCACCATGCCCACGGCGTCGAGCAGCGCCGGCCCGGGGTTCTTGCGGAAGAGCGCGGGGGTGATCACCTCCACCGGCACGGGGCTGGCATCGCGGGAAACCGGGGCCATGGTGCCGGTGACGACCAGGTCGGCGAGCTCGGCCTGCGCAGGTTCCATGCGGATCACGCCCAGGTCCACGGTATCCTCCGCCGCGCAGCGGCAGCGTACCGAGCGATCGCCCAGACCGATGGCCTTCACCATCACCAGCACCTCGCCCGCCACGGTTGAACGCGCCTGGAAGGCACCGTTCTCATCCGTTTCACCATGCCATGCGCCCACGCTCACCGAGGCGAACGGCACCGGTCCGTCCGTGGTCAGCGCACGGCCCAGCACCACGCACTCCTGGCCAGCTGCGACCTGCGGGAGGAAGGAGCTGAGGAGGAGCAGCCAGCGGAACATGGTGCGAAACTAATCCATTTTTTAGTCTTGTCTAATATTTGACTACCTTCGCGCCATGTTGACCCGCAGCGAGGAGGACCACCTGAAGGCCATCCACACCCTGCAGCAGGTGGGGACGAACGCCTTCACGAAGGACATCGCGGAGCGCCTGAGCACGAAGGCCAGCAGCGTGACCGACATGTTGAAGAAGCTGGCGGAGAAGGGCTTCGTGAAGCACGCGCCCTACCACGGCGCCACGCTCACCCCCAAGGGGCGGCGGCAGGCGCTGATGCTCGTGCGGAAGCACCGGCTGTGGGAGACCTTCCTGGTGCACCGGCTGGGCTTCGGCTGGGACGAGGTGCATGAGGTGGCCGAGCAACTGGAGCACGTGAGCAGTGAGAAGCTGATCGAACGGCTCGACGCCTACCTCGAACACCCCGCCTTCGACCCGCACGGCGACCCCATCCCCGACCGGGAGGGCCGCATGCCCGAGCGCTCCACGCGTGCGCTCACCGATTGTGCCGTGGGCGACCGGGTGCGTCTGGCCGCGGTGCGCGACGGCAGCGATGCCCTGCTCCAGCTGCTCGACAGCAAGGGGCTCGCCATCGGCATGGTGCTCCTGGTGCACGCGAAGGAGCCCTTCGACGGCAGCCTTGAGCTCCGCTGGAAGCAGGGTCCCTCGTGCACGGTATCGGCCCGGGTGGCGCAACACCTCCTTATCACCCCCGTGAACGCATGAAACAGCTGATCGACTGGTTCGGCACCATCGACCCCGTGTGGGGGGCGCTGATCGCCACCACCTTCACCTGGCTGGTCACTGCGGCCGGCGCATCCGTGGTCTTCCTGTTCAAGGACCTTCCGCGCCGCTGGCTCGACGGCATGCTCGGCTTCACCGGCGGGGTGATGATCGCGGCGAGCTACTGGAGCCTGCTGGCGCCGAGCATCGAGATGAGCGCGCGCATGGGGATGATCGAATGGCTGCCGCCCGCCGTGGGGTTCGCGCTGGGCGCACTGTTCCTGTTCGTGCTCGACAAGTACGTGCCGCACCTGCACATCAACTTCGACCCCAAGGCAAGCGAGGGACCGAAGACCGAATGGCGCAGCACCACGCTGCTCATCCTCGCCATCACCCTGCACAACATCCCCGAAGGGCTGGCCGTGGGCGTTCTCTTCGGCGGCGTGGCGGCGGGCATCCCCGAGGCCACGATCGCCGGGGCCGTGACGCTCGCCATCGGCATCGGGCTGCAGAACTTCCCCGAGGGCATCGCGGTGAGCATGCCGCTCAGGCGTCTCGGCGTGAGCCGCCGCCGCAGCTTCTTCTACGGCCAGCTCAGCGCCATCGTGGAGCCAGTGGCCGGGGTGCTCGGCGCGCTCGCCGTGCTGTGGATGCAGCCCATCCTCCCCTACGCCCTGGCCTTCGCCGCGGGCGCCATGATCTACGTGGTGATCGAGGAGGTGGTGCCCGAGACGCAACAGGACAAGCACACCGACGTGGCCACGCTCGGCTTCATCGGCGGCTTCATCGTGATGATGGTGCTCGACGTGGCACTGGGTTGAGGCCGGTGATAACGGAATGCCCAACTTGACGGCATCATGATCTACCGCGGTGTCCGTGTGGTGGTGCGCATCGCCCTCGCGGTGTTCTTCAAGCGCCTCGTGATCCATGGCGCCGCCAACATCCGGCCGAAGGGGCCGTTGATCGTGGCGGCCAACCACCCCAACACCCTGATGGACCCGCTGATCGTGGCGTCCCTGATGCCGCAGCGCATCGGCTTCGTGGCCAACGCGGGCCTGTTCGCCAACCGCTTCCTGGTGGCCTTCTTCCGCTTCTTCCACGTGATCCCCATCTTCCGGAAAAAGGACGTGGCGCCCGGGGAGAAGCCGGACAACACCAGGGCCTTCGCACAATGCCACGCCTACCTGGACCAGGGCGGCTCCTTCCTCATCTTCCCCGAAGGCAGCAGCTACTACGAGATCAAGCTGCGCGAGATCAAGAGCGGCACCGCCCGCATCGCGCTCAGCTACGAGCAGGCCCGCGGCTGGACCGGCGGCACCCACATCCAACCGGTGGCCCTGGACTACTCCGATGCGATCCAGTTCCGCAGCACGGTCGCTGTCTCGATCGGCCAGGCGATCGAGGTGGCCGCCTACCGCGCGCTGCACGAGGGCGACGAGGCGGCGGCAGTGGCCGCGCTCACCGAGGCCATCCGCACCGCGCTGGCCCGGCATGTGCCTTCCACCGGGGGAAAGGACGAGGAGGCCCTGCTGGTGAAGGCGCATGCGTTCTACACCACCTACATGGACCCCTCGGCGGACCTGCACCGCGATGCGGGCCGCTCGCTGGCCACACGCAAGCAGGTTGCCGATGTGATGCTGGCCCTGCGCGAGCGGCACCCCGACCTCTTCACCGACCTGGCCGCGCGGATCCATGCCTTCTTCGATGCGCTGCAGCGCGAAGGGATCACCAGGGGCTTCCTCACCGACCCTTTCCTGCGCCGCGACCGCAAGGTGCTTCTGGCCGCCTATGTGCTGGAGACCGTGCTGCTGCTGCCCGCCTACCTGTCCGGCCTCGCCACCAACTACCTGCCCTACATCCTGCCTTCACAGGTGTACCGGGCCTCGGGACTGGAGATCGAGTACAAGGCCCCCGTGCAGCTCATCACCGGGCTCCTCACCTTCCCGGTGTTCTACGCGCTCGACCTCTGGGCCTTCGCGCACTTCACCGGCGCCGGCACCGCAGCGCAGCTCGCCTTCCTCGCTGCCCTGCCCTTGGCCGGCTACCTCTCCCTGCAGTACTGGAACGACCTTCAACGCCTGGTGCGCCTGCTCCGCTTCAGCTTCGGTGCGCGTCCTGACCGGATCGCGGAGCTCGTGGCCCAACGCGACGCGATCGTGCAGCGCATGGAGGAGGCGCAGCGCTGCCTGCCGCGCCCGGCGTAGTTTCGCGCTCCCCCATGTCCACCATCGAGATCAAGAACCGCAAGGCCTCCTTCGAGTACCACCTGCTCGATGCCTTCACCTGCGGCATCCAGCTCATGGGATCGGAGATCAAGAGCATCCGCGGCGGCCAGGCCAGCATCAACGAGGCGTTCTGCACCTTCGTGGGCGATGAGCTGGTGGTGCGCAACATGACCATCGAGCCTTACGCCAACGCCAAGCACTTCGCGCACGAGCCCAAGCGCGACCGCAAGCTGCTGCTGCACCGCACGGAGCTGACCAAGCTGCAGCGCAAGCTCAAGGACCAGGGCATCACCGTGGTGCCGGTGCGCCTGTTCATCGACACCAACGGCCGGGCCAAGCTCGACATCGCGCTGGCGAAGGGGAAGAAGCTGTACGACAAGCGCGAGAGCATCAAGGCCCGCGACGTGCAACGCGACATCGACCGTGGCTGACACGGCGCGCGCGTCCTGGCTGCCCGGCACGCGCACCGAGCGTTCCGTGCTCGCCGGTCTGCTGGTGCTGGCGGCCCTGCTCCGCTTCGCCCCCTTCAGCGCACCGTCCTACGCGCACGACGAACTGAGCGCGCTGTACCGGCTGTATCCAACGCTCGGGGAGACGCTCGCGAAGGGGGTGATCGGCGTGGACACCCACCCGCCCGGCGCGCAGGTGCTGCTGTGGGCCTGGACGAAGCTGGTGGGCCTGGAGGAGCGCTGGGTGAAGCTCCCCTTCATCCTCGCCTCCATCGGTGCCTTGCTGCTCCATTTCCGCATCGCCGCACGGCTGGCCGATGTGCGCGTGGCACTGACCGCCACCGCGGTGCTCGCCTCCATCCAATACACCGTGCTCTATGGCCAGCTCGCGCGGCCCTATGCGCTCGGCCTGTTCGCCACGGCATGGATGCTGGACCGCACGCTGGCCTTCATCGCGCAGGGACGGCGGGGCGACCTCCCGTGGCTGGCGGTGGCGGCCGCGCTCAGCGCCTACCTCCACCACCTGGCCCTGCTGCAGGCCGCGCTCATCGGCGCCACAGGGCTGCTGCTGGCACCTTCCCACCGTCGTGGCGGCCTGCTGGCGGCGGCCTGCGGCGCGGTGCTGCTCTATCTACCCAACGTACCGCTCCTGCTGGACCAGTTCGGGTGGAAAGGACTGGATGAATGGCTCGCACCGCCCGATGCCGGCTGGCCGATGGACCACGCCCGCTTCATCACGCATTGGTCCACCGCGTTCGCGGCCGTGCTCGGTGGCACGGTGCTGTTCGCGCTGGTGCGCGGATGGCAGCGGCGCGCGTTCAGCCGCGACCTGCTCATGGTGGGCCTGCTCTGCGGGCTCGTGCCCTACCTCATCACCTTCGCCTACTCCATCTGGCGCGCACCGGTGCTGCAGCATTCCGTGGTGCTCTTCGCCTTCCCGTGCGTGCTGCTGCCGCTGCTGGCCGGTCTGAAAGGGATCTCGTTGCGCAGCACCGTACTGGTCGCGGGGGCCATCGCCTGCGTGGCGACGGTCACGCTCCTCACCACTCGGGAGCATTTCGCGCTGAACGACCGGATGCATAACCGGTACGAGGTGATCGCCCGGGGCATCATCGCGGCGAACAAGGCCGGCATCCCGGCACTGACGGACGCACCGGCGCATCTGCTCCGCTTCCATCTCGACCGGTGGAACGTTCCGGCGGAGCAACGCGCACACATCGACCTCACCGGCATGGGGGCCCTGGCGGTGGGCGAACGGCTCGATGGCCTGAACGCCGACCGTGTCTTCCTGGGGGTTACGTTGCAGGCTCCCGAGGAGCGCATCCGGCAGGTGCGGCGGCACTTCCCCTTCCTCCTGGAGCGGCACGACATGGCCGAGGGCCAGGCCTTCATCCTGGGTGCGCGCCCGTCATCGCAGGCCTTGGATGACGGGCTGTTCAGCGCGACACTAACGCCCCAAGCGATCGCAGGCCGCGGTTGGACATCGGACCCGCGGATCCCCGTGGTGGCCGACACGGCCACCCTCGTGCGCTGCTGGGACCTCGCGGACCGCGAGTTCGGCATCGCCTTCGAGGCGTGGCCGGACAGCCTGCCTGTGGGTCGCAACGATGTGGTGGAACTGCGCTTGGACCTGGCCGGCCCGGCGGAGGACGTGATGGGCGTGCTTGAGGTGAAGCAGGACGACGCCACGCTCGTGTACCGCACCAGCCCGGCCACGGGCACGGTAAGGATCGCCGCTGCCTGCCTGGCCGATGTCAAGGCCCCGTTGGAGTCT
>JBIJCH010000292.1:0-3634 GCA_044344815.1 Flavobacteriales bacterium
GGTGTACACCAAGACCTGGATCGCGCGGATGTTCTACGCGTACACCAGCTGGTTCATGGTGATCCTGTTCGTGGCGTTCTTCTCCCGGGTGTTCGTGAACAGCGCCATCATCAACCGCGAGAACGGTACGCGCATGAGCCCCATATACGGGCACATCGGGCCGGTGGTCACCAAGAACTACGGTCGCAGCCTCTCCAGCACCTTCAACTTCTGGTGGACGGTGGACCGGTTGAAGCCCGGGAACCGCCGCGCGGCCCGGATCGCCAACGCGCTCTCGGTGATCGCGCTCACGCTCTTCTTCGGCTCCATCATCGCCATGGCGGCGGCGGGTGAGTTGAAGTGATCATGGCGCAATGGTCCGGGACGGTCCGATCCTGGCTGGAGGATGAACCTTCGCCCGACCACCGTGTACCAAACCACATGCGCTCCCTCTTCTTCCTCGCCATTATGCTGCTCGCTCAGCTGCTGCACGCCCAGAAGGCCCGAAAACCGCGCATGCCTGATGTGAAGGTGAAGCCCCACGTGCAGCTCGCGCCCGCAGCTCCCGGGCTGCCGATCCGCGATACGCTCTACACCGACGACACCTTGCGCGTGATGGTCATCGGGGAGGTGATGGTGGTGCCCGCCTTCGACCCTCGGTTGCCGGTGCATGGGTTCCAGCGCAAGGTGGACGGCGCTTGGCAGGATCTTCAGCCGCTGCCCCATCCGATCCGCAAGCGCGACCGGTACTACCGCGACCGGGGCTGGCCATCGGTGGGCCTGGTGCCCGCGGTGGGCTATCGGCCTGCATCGGGCGGCTTGTGGGCGCCGGGCGGATACCGCGTGGTGCTGTTGGAGCGCGGGAAGAAGCCGTTGTTCGGTCCACCGTTCCAGGTGGTGGAGCGTTGAGCGGGTGCGCTGTTCCATTGAACCGATGCGGTGGTGGCGTGTACCTGTGGTCATGCGCCATCCCTGTGTGCTCATCGCTTTGCTGTTCGCGTCAGCACTTGTTGCCCAGCCGGTGGACTGGCCATTTATCCATGCCGGCTTGGAGCCGTCGATCGGTCATGCGCGCTCACGCTCCGGTGCGCACTCCGCGCCGCTCTACCACCTCAACGACACTATCGTGGTGCGCATCACCGGCCATGTGATGCTGGACGGCAGTTGCAGCGGAAGTACGCCCTTGTGCGGTTTCCAGCGCAAGGAGGGCGATGCATGGGTGGACTACCTGCCGCCCTGCAACGTGCAGCTGTGTTGCGGCATGCCCGATGCGGATTGGGTGCAGCATACGGTGGGCCTGGTGCCGGCACATAGCCTGTCCCGCCAAAGCGGGATGGCGCAGCCCGGTCGCCTTCGTCCGTGGAAGCCCGGCGAGTACCGTGTGGTGGTGCTGCTGGTGGGCGACAAGGAGCTGATGGGGCCGCCGTTCCGCGTGGTGGCGGGGGAGTGAGCGGCACGCTGTTCCCGCCGTTATCGTGTCCAATGCCGATCGGCAGGAAAGTCGTCGGTGGACCATGCGATGAAGAAGGAGCAGATCCAGGAGTTGTTCGCACGCTTCGAGGCGGCGAGCGGTGAAGTGAACGGTGTGGAGTGCTGGAGTGCACGGCAATTGCAGGGCGTTCTCGGCTACACGGAGTGGCGCAACTTCACCAAGGTGGTGGAGAAGGCGCAAGAGGCCTGTGAGGCTGCTGGGGAAGCGGTCCGGGACCATTTTGTTGGGATCAACAAAATGGTCACCCTGGGGTCCGGCAGTGAGCGCACGATCGAGGACATCGCCCTCACCCGGTACGCCTGCTACCTCATCGCCCAGAACGGTGATCCGGCCAAGCCCGCCATCGCCTTCGCGCAGACCTACTTCGCCGTGCAGACGCGCAAGCAGGAGGTGATCGAGCAGCGCCTGCTGGACGTGGCCCGCGTGACGGCCCGCGACAAGTTGATGAAGAGTGAGAAGAAGTTGAGCAGCATCATCTACGAACGTGGCGTGGACCACGCGGGCTTCGCGGTGATCCGCAGCAAGGGAGATCAGGCGCTGTTCGGTGGTGCCAGTACCAATGAGATGAAGCGCAAGCTCGGCGCACCTGACAGCCGTCCGCTGGCCGACTTCCTTTCCACCCTGGCGATCAAGGCCAAGGACTTCGCCACGGAGATGACCGGTCACAACGTGCTGGAGAAGGATCTGCGCGGCACCAAGTCCATCGGCGAAGAGCATGTGGCGAGCAACAAGGCGGTGCGCAACAGCATGTTGCAGCGCGGCATCAAGCCGGAGGAGCTTCCGCCGGGTGAGGATGTGAAGAAGGTGGAGCGACGCTTGAAGAGCGATATGAAGCAGGTGGAACAGGGCGCGAAGCGTGTGCGGCCGAAGAAGTGATGGGATCGAGAGCGAAGGGCATCATCTTTGATGTCCAACGCCATGCGCTTTCGACGCAAATTCCCGTTCAGTGCCCTGTGTCTGCTCGCAGGTCTCGCCATTCCTTCGGCCCAGGCCCAACGCCTCGTGGTGCTCGTCCACGATGAACAGGGCAAGCCGCTCCCCTGCGCCCATGTGACGCTACGTGATGCGCGTGACCGGGGCGTAAAGCCCTCGGAGAAAAAGGACGGCGTGTTCACCTTCGAGGAGGTGCCGGAGGGCTACGATGCCCTGCAGGTGAAGGCCGCCGGCAAGTTGTTGAACGGCTGCCAGTGGTATGGGTCCATGCCTGACACGGTGCGGATGACGATGCGCAAGGGGCCGTATCACCTGATCGATGAAGGGTATCGTCAACCCCGGCTGGTCTTCGATGAGCGCCGCTTGGAAGTGGACTACCACCCTGGCGTGCGCACCGACAGCCTGCGACCTTGGTTCGCGGAACGTGGCCTGGTCTGTGAGCCCCATACCTGCACCTATTTACGGCTCAAGCGCGGCGGCAAGTTCAAGCTGCACCACAACACGGAGTTGGAAGCGGTGCGCAAGAACCCAGTGGTCAATACGGCCGGGCTCTATGCCGAGCACCAGAAGCGCGATCTCCATGAATGGGTGGGCATTACGCCGCACGCTGGGCTCAGCATGACCCAGCAGCACCAGTTCAAGGGCATCGTGCGGATCACCTTCCACGCAGGCGGCATGGAGCGTTCAGGCGCGTTCGGCTACATGTTGGAGATCAACCGGATCCTCGATGCGTTCGGCTTCCGGTTGACAGAGACCACTTCCGGCTACGCGGACGAAGCGATGCTCACCATGGCGTTCAGCGATGATGGTGTGGAAGCGAAGCCGGTCTCCGGCCTGGCCGGTCCATTCCTGATCGGGCAGCTGGAGCAATTGGCGCGGCACCCGGCCGTGGGCAAGGTGGAGCTCGTGGTGCCGATGATGTTGGACTGAGGCCACTCGCCCACCACCTTACAACCCCAACGCCGGAATGAACGGACCCGCGCCCTTGATCCGCCAGCCGGCGGCCAGCCGCAGGTTGCCGTAGCCGGTGCCCAAGCGCACATCCTCAAGCACCTCACCGGTGCTCACGAAGCTGAACGTGGTGAGACCGATGTACCAGGTGTCCGCCACGTACCCCAGGCCGGTGCGCAGCTCCCCCGTTCCGGCCACGCTCCAGCCGCTGTTCAGCGAGGAGCCATCGTCGCCGCGCACCTCCTGCTCCTGGGCACCGATGCCCGGCACCAGCATGAT
>JBIJCH010000249.1:0-4233 GCA_044344815.1 Flavobacteriales bacterium
CAAGGAGAAGAACCCCGTGTTCGGGGCCATCTGGGCATCGGGCTTCCTGGAGGTGGACCGGACCACCCGCCTGGGCCAATTGAAGCAGTTCGCTGTGACGGACGTGCGTTTCCCCTCGGTCTCGGACACCGCCAAGGTCCGTCGGTTCAAGGAGTTCCTCACCGCCGAGATCCCCAAGCACACGGCCCCGGTCTCCATCGACCTCATCGTGGCCGCCCTGGAGAGCGATGTGCAACAGGACGGCGACTACCGGAGCGATCCTCCGGAGATCATCTACCGCGACAAGCCCTCGCTCCTGCTCTACATCGACGGAGAGCCCATCTACGACCCCGTGCCCAACACCGGCTACGAGCGTGTACTGAACTGCGCGCTGGTGCTGGTGAAGGCAAAGACCGGCACCCACTACCTCTATGCATCACCCTCCTGGTACACCGCGCCCGACGCGAAAGGGCCCTACCTGGCCGCCACGAGCGTTCCCCAGGACCTGCAGCGCGTGAGCCAGAAGGTGGACAGTGCGATGAAGGCGAACGGTGAGTACGCGGAACCCGATGGCAAGGTGCCCGAGGTGATCGTGCGCACCGCACCGTCCGAGCTGATCCAGACCGATGGTGCGGCGGACATGAAGCCGGTGTCGGGGACCAACCTGTTGAGCGCGCGGAACGCGGGCACGCCGATCTTCCTCGACCTGGCCTCACAACAGTATTACGTGCTGCTGAGCGGCCGGTGGTACACGAGCGGTGACCTGACCAAGGGTCCCTGGCGGTACGTGAAGGGCTCGGACCTGCCCGCCGATTTCGCGAAGATCCGCGAAGGATCGGAGGAGGATGAGGTGCTGGCCAGCATCCCTGGCACCAAGGCGGCCACCGAGGCCTCGCGCGATGCCATGATCCCGCAGACGGCCAGCGTGGACCGCAAGAACGTGTCGCTCGAGGTCACCTACAAGGGCGATCCGGAGTGGAAGAAGGTGGACGGCACCAACATGAGCTACGCGATCAATGCCAGCACCACGGTGCTCAAGGTCGGCGATCATTACCACGTGTGCGACAACGCGGTCTGGTACGATGGGCCCTCCCCTGCCGGCCCGTGGTCCGTGAGCACCGATGTCCCCGAGGCCGTGAAGTCCATCGAGCCGAGCAGCCCGGTGTATAACGTGAAGTACGTGGAGGTGTACGACAGCACCCCCGATGTGGTGTACGTGGGCTATACGCCGGGCTACACCGGATCCTACGTGTATGGAGGCACGGTGATCTACGGCACCGGCTGGTACTATCCGCCTCCCCCGCCGATCTACTACTATCCGCGGCCCTCTACATGGGGATTCAGCGTGCATTACAACCCCTGGACGGGATGGAGCATGGGCATCCATTACAGCGCGGGGTGGTTCCATTTCAGCGCGTACGGCGGGTGGGGGTATCCCTACCATTGCGGCGGCTGGTGGGGCCCGCCGATGTACCACCCGCACTACCCTCCGCACCATCCGCCCGGCGGGTACTACGGCCATCGTCCGCCGTATGGTGGTGGGAACACGATCAACATCGACAACGACATCAACATCGGGAACGGCAACAGGAACATCTACGACCGCACCGAGCGGCCGGGAGTGAAGCCCTCGCGACCTACCGCCGGCCGTGGACAGTCCGGCGCAACGCGGCCTTCCACACAGCCCGCAGGAGGGGCCAACAAGGGCGGAGCCGCACGGCCCTCCACGCAGCCTGCGGGAGGGGGCAAGGACGTGTACGCCGATCCCAAGGGCAACGTGTACCGCGGTGAGGGCAACAAGACCCAGCAGTACAACAACGGGAAGTGGGATGCCGTGCCCAAGGACAGGGGGGGGTACGATGTCTCCAAGGGTGGCGGTGCCGGAAGCGGTCAGCCGTCCGCGCGTCCCTCGCAGCCGCAGGCGCGCCCATCCACCGGCGATCCCTACCGCATGCAGCAGGACCGCGCCCGTGGGCAGCAGCGGAGCAACAACTTCAACCAGTACCAGCGACCCTCCACGCCAAGTGGTGGCCGTTCGGCCCCCGCACCGCGTTCGGGTGGTGGCCGATCGCGATGATGGGGCGTTAGCGGTTCATCGCCCGCCGATCACCAGCCTTGCGCTGGACCCATCGGTCGTGCGAACGATGTAGATGCCATCAGGCAGGTCCGTCAGGTCCAACGGGAACGGTCCTCCGGTCGCGCGCACCGAGCGCATGATCCGCCCATCCAGGGCGAGCACCAGCACATCCTGGGGATGGTCGACGGTCACGTTCACCATGCCATTGGAGGGGTTCGGGTACAGCGGCAGCATGGCAGGCGCTTCGGGCGATCCGATGCCCGCGAACAACACGCCGCATGAAGGGTCGAGGCCGCAGGCCATGTCCGCACAGAAGTCGGCCACCAGCCCGAAGCTCACCTGCACATCATCGGTGAGGTAGCCCACGTGCCCGTTGCCGGGGTAGCTTAGGAAGCAGTTGGGCACCGCAACGTTCGCGCAGCGCAGGTGGATGTCGTTGCTGCCGCTGGCGGTGAGGCCGGTGGGAATGCCCAGCACGCTCACCATCTGGGTCCCATAGGGAACGACCTGGTCCCCCTCCTCATGCACACTGCACAGGGGTTGATCGCCGGTCGCGATCCAGCTGGTATCGCCTATGGCCCCGCTGAAGCTGTAACAGGCGAGCACATCGCTGCTGTAGCCGGGGTTCCCGCTAAGGCCCTCCACCCCGCCGATGCTGGCGGTGTCTCCATAGAGGATCGCGGGGATCTCACTGGACGCATCGAGGTAGGTGGCGTGGATCGCACCGATCGCACCGGCGCTCACGCCCCCGACGATGATACGGTCCGGGTCAATGCCGTAGGGATCGCCGTCAAGCACCACGCTCTTGCGCAGGAAGCGAACACAGGCCTTCAGGTCGTGCATGGAACGCACCACCGCGCGCGTGGTGGTCGCCTCCGAGGGGAAGAAGAAGCCCACGCGGTAGTCAGGCGCCACGGCCACGAAGCCCCGGCGTGCGAAATTCTCGCACAGTTCGGCCACATCCTGTCGCGTGCCCGCCACGAAGGAGCCCCCGAAAGCGACGATCACCACGGCCCTGTCGGTCGCCGTGTCACCGGCCGGGGTATACACGTCGAGGTACAGATCCTGGGGCTGCCCGTTCACGCCGATGTTGGCCCCGAACAGCACGCCGGAGGTGACGGTAACGCTGTCAGCGAACAACGGGTCGGTGTACCTGCCGTTCGCGCAATCGGACTGGGCGTGCAGGAGGATGGCCGCCGCGCTGAGCACGGGGACAAGGATGGTACGGAGCAGCATGAGTTGGTTGTATGTGCAGAGGCAAGTTAGCGGGGCACGTTGAATGGCCTGCCATGATCCGACGGAATGCGTGCGGATACCGTTGTCCACAGCCTTCCGCTGGACGAGCGGCATGACCTTGCCATGGACGGATGAACAAGTATGGCACGGCGATTGGAACTTCGCACCGCAGATCAACGGATCCCCGAACATGAATAAGCTCGTGATCGCCCTGCTTGTCAGCGGCGCGTGTGCAACGACCGCCAAGGCCCAGTTCCAAGTGAACCCGCAGGCCGGCCTCACCTTCCAGAACCTTACGAACGCCTCTCCGGGTGTTGAGTTCCGCGCCGCCGCCGGCTGGCAGATGGGAGCCGACCTGCGCTTCGGCGACCGGCTGTACGTTCAACCCGGTGCCTTCTTCGGCAGCTACAAGACCTACGTCACCTCCTCCGCCGGCGACACGATCAGCGCCGAGGACAACCTCATCCGCCAGAACCTGCGCCTGAAGGCGATGGTCGGCTACCGGATCATCGACTCCTATCAGTTCGACCTTCGGTTCGCGGTGGGGCCCACCTACGATGTGCTGCTCAAGGTCAAGGACAAGGAGGGCACCTTCGTCTCCAATGAGGGCTACTTCAACAAAGGCCTGCTGAACATCGATGCGGCGCTCGGCTTCGACATGGGCCTCTTGACCCTTGAGCCCAGTGTGAGCTTCGGCGTGAGCCGGGTGTTCGACCAGGACGAGATCGTGGTGAAGGATATCGACAGCCGCTACCTTACCTACGGCTTGACCATCGGTATCAACCTGGGCAATGACGACTAGTCATCAGGGGGCACCGTACCGGAACATCACGGAACCCCGAACACCGGCGCCCCTCCCCTTCACCGGGGCGGGGCGCTCGCCTTTCCGCGGATCGGGCCGCTGGGCCGGCGCTTCGCACCGTTCATCCGGATCAGGGCCA
>JBIJCH010000347.1:0-3075 GCA_044344815.1 Flavobacteriales bacterium
CTGACCAAGGACATGCTGATCAGCTTCCAGGAACGGCCGGGCGACATCCTGGAACCGATCCGCGAGCGCATCCGCAAGAACCTGGGGCGCGTGCGGAAGCATGGTGCCGATTACCTGCTGTACACCCTGCTCGACGTGATCGTGGACAACTACTTCCTGATCGTGGAGAGCGTGGGCGAGCGCATCCAGGAGCTCGAGCGCAAGGTGACGGTGCGGCCGGGCAACGAGGACCTGCTCACCATCCAGGAGATCCGCAGCCTGCTGATCACGGTGAACCGGTACGTGACACCCACGCGCGAACTGGCGGGGCGCCTGAACACCCTGCAGAGCGAGCTCATCGACAAGGGGACCCGGCGCTACATCAACGACCTGCAGGACCACACCGTGTACCTCGCGGACAGCATCAACACCTTCCGCGACATGCTCACGAACCTGGAGAACACCTACCACGCCGGGCAGAACGCCCGGATGACCCAGGTGATGAAGCTGCTCACCATCATCAGCACCATCTTCATCCCGCTCACCTTCATCGTGGGGGTGTACGGCATGAACTTCGACCACATGCCCGAGCTGCGCTGGCGGTACGGCTACTACGCGGTGCTGGGCGTGATGCTCACCATCTCCATGGTGATGCTCCTGTGGTTCCGGCGCAAGCGCTGGCTCTGAGGAACGCATCCCTCGCGAAATTTTCCGGTCGGGCGGGGCCGCGCGTTCCCCCACCCCTTTATTTTGCACCGTCCAACGGGAATGCGCGCACGGCACCAGCACAAGAATGCCAACGGCATCTGTGACCAGACCTGGTCCGCGCTTCTCATTCCCGCCGACCTCGGGCGCCGTCCCCGCACCTTCCGATGACGCGCCCGGCCATGCACCCCAGGATGTCCGTGGTCCGCACGACCACACCACCCTGCAGCCGGTGCTCGCCGACCCACCCTGACGCACACCACGCCCCCGGCCCCCAACGGTCCGGCCAGGCCCTTTCCGCCCATTCCGCGCGATGAAGACCCGGTACGTCGACCTGATCGAACAGACCTTCGACTTCCCCAAGGACGAGTTCAAGCTCGACAACGACAAGCTGCTCTGGAACGACCTGCCTCTGGTGGAGATCCTGGAGAAGCACGGAACCCCGTTGCGCATCACCTACCTGCCCAAGATCGGGGAGAAGATCGACCAGGCGCGGAACTGCTTCGCGAAAGCCTTCCAGACCCACGGCTACCAGGGGACCTACGAGTACTTCTACTGCACCAAGAGCAACCACTTCAGCTATGTGATCGACAAGGTGCTCGACAAGGGCGTGAACCTCGAGACCAGCAGCGCCTACGACATCGAGATCATCGAGCTGCTCATCGAGCGGGGCCGGTTCACCAAGGAGAGCACCACGATCCTGTGCAACGGCTACAAGGACGAACGGTACATCCGGAACATCGGCCGCCTGGCGAACAAGGGGTTCCACGTGGTGCCCATCATCGACAACATGGGCGAGATCTACGCCCTCGACGAGGTGATCAAGGGCACCTGCGACATCGGCATCCGCATCGCCGCGGAGGAGGCGCCCAAGTTCGAGTTCTACACCAGCCGCCTGGGGATCGGCTACAAGGACATCATCCCCTTCTACATGCGCAACATCAGCAAGCAGAAGAAGTTCCGCCTGAAGCTGATGCACTTCTTCATCAACACCGGCATCAGCGACACCGCCTACTACTGGAACGAGCTGAGCAAGTGCGTGAACGTGTACTGCGACCTGAAGAAGCTCTGCCCCTCGCTCGACACGCTCGACATCGGCGGCGGTCTGCCCATCAAGAACAGCCTGAACTTCAGCTTCGATGTGGACTACATGATCGGCGAGATCGTGGGCCGCATCAAGGACGTGTGCGACGAGAACAAGGTCAAGGAGCCCAACATCTTCAGCGAGTTCGGCAGCTTCACCGTGAGCGACAGCGGGGCCACCTTCTTCGGCGTGCTCTACCAGAAGAAGCAGAACGAGAAGGAGCGCTGGAACATGATCGACGGCAGCTTCATGACCACGCTCCCCGACACCTGGGCCATCAGCAAGCGCTTCATCATGCTGCCCGTGAACAACTGGAACGACGAGTACGAACGCGTGTTCCTGGGCGGCATGACCTGCGACAGCGACGACTACTACAACAGCGAGCAGCACGTCAACGCCATCTACCTCCCCAAGTTCCGCGAGGACCGGCCGCAGTACATCGGCTTCTTCAACACCGGCGCCTACCAGGACTCCCTCGGCGGCTTCGGCGGCATCCAGCACTGCCTCATACCCAAGCCCAAGCACGTGCTCATCGACCGCCTGCCCGACGGCACCCTCACCGACCGCGTGTTCGCCGAGGTGCAGAGCGCCGAACGCATGATGGAACTGCTGGGCTACCTGCACCAGGAGGAGCCCGTGCGGAAGTGAGGCCGGCCATGCTCCCGCTCCACGACGCCCTCGTCAAGCACCTCGCGCAGACCAGCCCGCACCCGCTCGCGCTCGACATCGTACGCGCCGAGGGCTGCGTGCTGTACGACCGGTCGGGCCGGTCCTACCTCGACCTCGTGGCCGGCCTTGCGGTGAACAACGTGGGGCACCGCCACCCGCGTGTGGTGCAGGCCATCAAGGACCAGTGCGACCTTTACCTCCATGTGATCCCGTACGGCGAGTTCGTGCAGGAGCCCCAGGTGCGCTTCGCGGAGAAGCTCAACGCGCAGCTACCGCCCACGCTGGACCGCGTGTACTTCGTGAACAGTGGCACCGAGGCCATCGAGGCCGCGGTGAAGCTGGCCAAGCGCGTCACCGGCCGCACGCGGATCATCGGCTGCCGGAAGAGCTACCACGGCAGCACGCACGGTTCGCTCAGCCTCACCGACAACGAGGCGAAGAAGTACCGCAACCGCCCGCTGCTGCCCGACACACTGCACATCACCTTCAACGACCCGAAGGACCTCGCCCTGATCACGGAGGAAGCCGCCTGCGTGGTGGTGGAGCCCGTTCAAGGTGATGCCGGCGTGCGTGTGCCCGACGCCGCCTGGATGAAGGCCCTTCGAGCCCGTTGCGATGAGACGGGTGCCCTGCTCGTG
>JBIJCH010000396.1:0-2715 GCA_044344815.1 Flavobacteriales bacterium
TCGGCCGTGGTGATGCGGTCGCCGAGCGCGTTGCCCTCGAAGGTGATGAAGGCGACCTCGAGCTCCATGTCGAGCTGGCGCGTGGGACCGAAGACCGGCGCGGCATCGGGGGCGGGCTTGTACTGGCCCATGGGCCGGCGGATGGGCGTGCCGCTCACCACGATGCTGCTGGCGCGGCCGTGGTACCCCACGGGCAGGTGCAGCCAGTTGGGCAGCAGCGCGTTGGCGGGGTCGCGGAACATGCAGCCCACGTTGTAGGCGTGCTGGCGGCTGCTGTAGAAATCGGTGTAGTCGCCGATGTGGCAGGGCAGGTGCATCACCGCCTGCGCCACGGGCACCAAGGCCTTCGCCCGCAGGGCGGCGTTGTCGCGCAGGGCGGGGTTGTCGTGGCGCAGCAGCTGGCTCAGGCGCTCGCGCAGGGCGCGGATGCCGCTGCGTCCATGGCGCATCAACGGGTTCAGGGCGCCGGCCTTGAAGCAGGCCGGATCGATGCCGAGCTCGTCGAGCAGGCCGGCGTCGGCCAGTGCGGACAGGTCCACCACGGTGTCGCCGATACGGCTGGCGGGGCGCGCGCTGCGGTCCGCCGCGCTCACGATGCCGAGAGGCAGGTTCTGGATCGGGAAATCGCTGCCGGCGGGCACGTCGGCCCAAGTGCGCAGCGCGGGGTCGTTGGCAGGGAACTTCATCGGCGCAAAGGTGCGTCGCACCGGTGGATCCTCGTTCGTCAAGGCAACTCAGGGCGATCAATAGCGTTACCTTGCAGACGCAGATCCGCATGCACCGGTCCGTAGCCTCCCTCCACCGCGCCTGCGCGGTCCTCCTGCTCGCCACCATGTCGCTCATGCCCGTCCACGCCCAGGACAAGGACCTGAGCGAGGCGCGCGGCCACCTGGAACAGGGCGATCCCGCCGCCGCTGCCGAGGCTGCCGAGCGTTCCCTGAAGAAGGGGGAGACGAGCGAGGCCCACTACATCATCGGGCACAACCACCTGGTGAACGATGAGCTCGAGCCCGCGGCGGAGTCCTTCCGCAGGGCGGTCAAGCTCGATGAGCACAATGCCGACGCGGTCTTCGAGCTGGGCCTGGTGCTCGATGACCAGGGGGAGCACGACAAGGCGAAGAAGCAGTTCAGGCGCTACACGGAGCTGCGACCGGACGATCCCAAGGGCACGATCCAGGAGGCGTACGTGCTGCTCGCCCAGGAGGACCGCCCCAAGGAGGCGCGTGCCCTGGTCGACGGGGTGCTGGCCAAGTACCCCGACAACACCCCTGCGCTGTACTACGCGGCGCTGAGCTGCGACGCCCTGGACGACCGCGCCACCGCATACGCGCACGTGGACCGCGGCATGCAACTGGACCCCGAGGACGTGGACTTCCCGTACCTCAAGGGGCGCTGGTTGTGCCGGGAGGACCGCTATGCCGAGGCCATCCCGGTGCTGCAGAAGGCCAGGGAGCTGGCCCCCGAGGGCAAGTACAAGCGCTACTGGGCCTGGGCGCGGCTGATGGCCGCCACGGACACCGCCCATTGGGCGCGCGTGAACGGCGACATACGCCTCACCACGCCCTGGCGCAACGACCTCGATGCGATGGACAGCCTGGCGCGCATATCCGGTGCACGTTACGATCGCGCCTTGCTGCTGCCGCGCTTCCTGAACGACGCGGTGCTCTCGCTGGACGAGCTGGTGATGCTGTACTACGGTCAATGCCTGGAGGAGGGGTATTCCCCCTACAGCGACCGCATGGACGATGAGCTGCGGGATCCCCAGCGCGAGGGCCGATGGTCCAAGGTGCTTGAGATGACCGAGGGTCACCTGAAGGATCATCCGGTATGCCTCGATGCGCTGAGCGGCCGCGCCAACGCCTGTCGGAACCTGAAGGAGCCGTGCTACGACCACGCCACCATGGCTTTCGAACTGCTCATGCAGGCGATCACCGCCACCGGTTCGGGCGACAGCTTCGACGACCCTGTGCTGGTGATGAGCGTGGAGGATGAGTACACCTACCTGGCCTTCCACGGGCTGCGGATGACCAAGCAGAGCCTGCATTCACAGGGTGGCCGTTCCTACGATGTGCTCACCTGCACCGACGCCGAGGGCAAGGAGCGCCGCGTGCATTTCGACATCACCCGGCCCTTCGATTCGCTGGGGAGGAGCTTCCGCAAGGACAAGTGACCCCGTTCACCCGCCGGTGGCCTGCAGCACCTGTCGGGCCTGCACCAAGCCGGGGTCCAGGGTGAGGGCCTCGCGCGCGTCGGCAGCGGCACCGGCCCGGTCGCCAAGGTTGAACTTGCAGATGGCCCGCAGGGCGAGCGTGTCGCCGCGGCGCTTGCCGAACCGGGCCAGGGCGGTGTCCACATCGCTCACGGCCTCGGCGTACCGCCCCTGCTGGGCGTGCAGGCGCGCGCGCAGCACGTACGAGTCGCCCACCTGCGGATGGCCCATGGCGATGGCCCGGTCGAGGTCCTGCAGCGCGCCTTGCAGGTCGTTGGCCGCGCGCCCCTGGGCCCGGTTGTGCAGCAGTTGGCCGGTCACCGGTCCTTCGTCGATGGCCCGGCCGAACCAGTAAAGGGCCGAATCGGTGCGGCCCTGGCTGCCATGGTACGAGCCGTAGGCCTCGAACAGCGGTCCGCTGTGCGCGCCCGCCAGCACACCCGCCCGCAGCCACGCACCGGCCGAGTCGAGCAGCTCCGGGCGCCGCTCACGCACGCTGCGCTTGC
>JBIJCH010000123.1:0-6462 GCA_044344815.1 Flavobacteriales bacterium
GGGGTCGGCCGTTGTGGGGTACCGCGCGATCACCTGGGCGAAGAGGGAGCGCGTGTCCTGCCACACATCGGCCTGCGTGCGGGTGAGGGGGATGAGCACCAGCGCAACCGCGAGCGTGAGGCCCGCCCACGCCTTCGCCCCCCAGGCCTTGTCCGCGAGCAGCCGTTCCACCCCGAGGGCGAGCAGGTAGCCGAGGCCCACGTAGGGCAGGTAGGTGTAGCGCTCGGCCATCACGGCGCGGCCCACCGGGATGAACTGCAGCACGAGCGCCACGCCCACGGTGAAGAATCCCAGGCCGAAGAGGACCGTGCGGCCTTTGCGCAGCGACCACAGGGCCACTCCAGCGGTGGCGAGCATCACCAGGGGGCCGGCCAGGAAGAGCAGGCCCGCGTTCGCCGGATCGGGGTAGGGGTGGAAGGTGCTGAGGCCCCGAACCGGAACTGGTCCCACGCGGTGTAGGGAAGCGCCGCGCTCACCGCACCGGTGCTGCCAAGGGCGCGGTCCACGACCAGGGCCCCGTTCATGTCGCCACCGCGCTGGATGTCCATGGCCATGAGGCCGAAGTAGATGGCGAGGGCGAAGTGCGGCAGCTTCTCCGTCCACATGCCCACGGACCGCAGCGGCCGTCGTTCGTGCAGGTCGACGAGCAGCAACGCCACGGGGAACACCACGGCCATGGCCTTCGAAAGGCAGGCGGCCACGAACAGCAGCAGGGTGGCGGCGTACCAGGACCAGCGGCCGCTGCGCAGCCAGCGCAGATGGGTCAGGAGGCCGGCGAGGAAGAAGAGCACGTACAGCACGTCCTTGCGCTCGCTCACCCAGGCCACGCTCTCCACGTGCATGGGGTGCAGGCCGAAGACGACGCCGGCCAATAGGGACGGCCACGAGCGGCCGCGCGTGAGGGCATGCACGAGCAGCAGCACCAGCATCGTGTTCACCGCGTGCAGGAACACGTTCGTGGTGATGAAGGGCCGGGCGGACAGCGTGCCGGTGCGCCGGTCGCGCGGTGCGTCCTGTGCGTTCCACGCCAGCGTCATCATCGTGAGCGGGTGGTAGTTCAGCGACACGGGCATGCGCCACAGCTTCGCGCGGTGCTCCGGGGTGGGGTCGAGCACCTCGGGCCGTTCGGTCACGTAGTCGGGGTCATCCCAGCTCACGAAGTCATTGTCCAGCGCGGGCGCGTAAGCGAGCCACACGGCCACGAAGAGCGCGGCCATGGCGGCGAACAGGGGCCAGCGTGGCGTGTCGACGGGCGTGCGGGCGGCTTTCCCCCCCGGCTGCTTGCGGTCCTTGCGGCGGGCCATGGTGAAAGGCAGGTGCGGGCCAAGTTAACCGGGCGCCCCTCGCCATCACCGGCGATCGGCGATCTTCAGCGCATGGAGCAGCAACGTCCGTCGGGCAGGGTGCGCCGGGCGATCGCGGCCGGGCTCGCGTTGCACGCCTTGCTGCTGGCCTGCTACACGTTGCCGGCGACGTGGGTGCCAGCAGGCCTTCGGGCCTTGTCCATCGCCTATGCGCGCCCGCTGTTCCACCAAGGCTGGGACCTCTTCGCACCCGACCCGCCGCGCTGCGCCTGCGAACTGCAGGTGGGCCTCGGCGAGGACTGGCGGGCGCTCGATGCCGCGCAGGATCACTACCTGGTCACCCGCATGGCCCGCAACCTCGCGTCCTATGCCGAAGGTGCGCGGCCCCTGGGCGACACGCTATACATGGAACCGCTGCTGTGGCAGGCCATGCATGCCCTGGTGCGCGACATCGGCCGGGAGGTGCCCGACCTCCGTTTCCGCGCCGTGCAACGCTGCGCCACCGATGATCGCAGGCCGCTGGAGCGTTCCACGCGCGTCGTGCCGGTGGTGCCCATGAGAATCGCTGTGCCATGAGCCCCGCCCGCATCCGCTTCCTCCAACGCGCGGTGCACCTGTGGCTCGCGGGCTATCTGCTGAGCGCCTTGCCGCTGGCCGAATGGTTGTGGGACCACCCGGTATCCCCTGCGCTGCCCGTGCCAGGCCCACTGGCCATGTTGATGGACGTGTTCGGCACCTGGCTGCCGGGGATGCTTGCGTTGCCGGGTGCGGTGGTGCTCCTGCTGTTCGCGGTTTACGGCCTGTGGCGTGAGCAGCCGGTGTGGATGGCCTTCCTCACATGGATGCTGTTCGCGAGCCTGGTGCATCGGGCCTGGCTTGCCTCCAGCGGCGGGCTGTTGCTGATGCAGAACGTGCTGCTGTGGATGGTGTTGATGCGTGCACGGTCTTCGGGGCCTTGGTCGGAGGGCCTTTCAGCGCTCGGGCTGTGGGCCGTGCGCCTGCAGCTGTGCCTGGCCTACCTGATCACCGGGCTTCACAAGCTCACGGGCACTGCCTGGATCGAGGGCACGGCGGTGGGCCTGGTGGCCTCCGACCCGCAATACGGACCCCGGCTACTCGCTTCGGTCCCGGTGGGCGCGGCGCTGCTCACCTGGGCCTGGCTGCTCTTCCAGTTCGCCTTCCCGGTGCTCGTGTGGTGGCGCCGGGCCCGCAATCCCCTCTTCATCGCCGGTGCGGCATTCCACGTGTGCACGGCCTGGTGGGTGGGCATCCCCGAGATGGGGCTGGCGTTCATCGCGTGCTACGCGGCCTGGGGCCCGTTCTCTTCCGGTCGTGGTGAAGAGCGGGCTGATGGCGCGGCGGCGTGAACGCCGGAGGGAACGGCCTCATTCCGCGCCGATCCAGGCGAAGTCCTCCGTGCGGGGCAGGTGGTCCAGCGCGTCGTGGGCAAGGGGCGGCGCGGCGCACAGCCGGCGGCGCTGCGTGTCGATCCAGGCGCCCTCCACCGTGAGCGTGGCGCACAGCGTGCCGTCGGCCTTGGTGAACCGGTGACGGAAGGCGAAACGTCCGTGGTCGCGCGAGAGCCCCTTGATGGCCATCTCCACGAACACGTCATCGTGCAGCCCGATCTCGCGCCGGAAGAGGCACTCTTCGCGGAAGAGCACCGGGCCGATGTGAAGCTCCTTCATCACGGCCAGGGTGATGCCCACCTGTTCCAGGGCCTCGCTGCGCTGCTGGGCGCACAGATCGTAGTACACGCTGTGGCGCACGTGGAAGTTGGCGTCGATGTCGGCCCAGCGCAGGTGGACCTTCCCGCGGAACGGCGCTTCCATCAGCTCTTCACATCCCAGCCGTACAGCGGCTTCAGGCGCATCATGCCGTTCACCTGGAAGCGGATGCGGTCCAGCTCGTTGGTGTCGTTGGGATGGGTGAGCGCGCCATCGATGAGCTGCACGATCTGGCGGCAGTCGGTCTCCTTGAGCCCGCGCGTGGTGACGGCAGGTGTGCCGATGCGGATGCCGCTGGTGACGAAGGGGCTCTGCGTGTCGAAGGGCACCATGTTCTTGTTCACGGTGATGTCGGCCATGCCCAGCACACGCTCGGCGTCCTTGCCGGTGATGCCCTTGTTGCGCAGGTCGATGAGCATGCAGTGGTTGTCCGTTCCTCCGCTCACCACGTCGTAGCCCTTCTCCACGAAGGCCTGCGCCATGGCCCTGGCGTTGGCGATCACCTGCCCGCCGTAGCTGCGGAAGCCGGCCTCCAGCGCCTCGCCGAAGGCCACGGCCTTCGCGGCGATCACATGCTCCAGCGGACCGCCCTGCGTGCCGGGGAACACCGCGCCGTCGATCACGCCGCCCAGGCTGCGCACCTCGCCCTTCGGCGTCTTCAGGCCCCAGGGGTTGGGGCCGTCGCTGCCGGTCATGATGAGGCCGCCGCGCGGACCGCGCAGGGTCTTGTGCGTGGTTGTGGTCACGATGTGGCAGTGGGGCAGGGGGTCGTTCAGCAGTTTCGCGGCGATGAGTCCGGCCGGGTGGCTCACATCGGCCAGCAGCACGGCGCCCACCTCGTCGGCGATCGCCCGGAAGATGGCGTAGTCCCAGTCGCGGCTGTAGGCACTGGCCCCGCAGATGATGAGCTTGGGTTGCTCGCGCCTGGCGGTCTCGCGCACCACGTTCATGTCCACACGCCCGGTGGCCTTGTCCACGCCGTAGAAGGTGGCGCGGTACAGCTTGCCGCTGAAGTTCACGGGGCTGCCGTGGGTGAGGTGGCCGCCGTGGCTGAGGTCGAAGCCCAGGATGGTGTCGCCGGGCTTCAGCGCGGCGAGCATCACCGCCGCATTGGCCTGCGCACCGCTGTGGGGCTGCACGTTGGCCCAGGCCGCGCCGAAGAGCTTCTTCACGCGCTCGATGGCCAGGTCCTCCACCTGGTCCACGAACTCGCAGCCGCCGTAGTAACGCTTGTGGGGCAGGCCCTCGGCGTACTTGTTGGTGAGCACCGAGCCCATGGCCTCCATCACCTGCTCGCTCACGTAGTTCTCGCTGGCGATCAGCTCCAGGCCCTTGGTCTGGCGCCACTTCTCCTTCTCGATCAGGTCGAAGATGGCGGTGTCGCGGGTGGTGGTGGCGGTGGCGGACATGCGTCGGGAATGGATGGATGCGGGAAGCGCAAAGGTGTGCAAGGAAGCGATCCGGACCTACTGGAGGTCCCGCTCCCCCGGCATGAAGCGAGCCACCACCAGCACCACCAGGGGCATGGGGTATTGCAGCAGGTGCAGCAGCTTCACCCCCGCGCTGGCGGTGAAGGGCAGCCAGTGGCTTAGGGCGTGCAGCAGGAGCGCCAGCGCGGCGATGGCCCCGTAGCCCGCCGTGATGGTGCGGTCGAGCCGGCGGCCGAAGAGCAGGCGGCCGAGGGCGAAGGTGAGCGCACCCATGGCGAGCACGAAGGCCGCGGCCAGCGCCCACTTCAGCCGCAGGAGCGCAGGCAGGGTCCAGCCCTCCAGGGCGCGCTGCACCGCGCTGTGCGCATAGCTCCAGGGGTTCTGCCCGGCGGCATGGCTCACCTCGTAGTTGAGGTTGATGAACACGAACTCGCGCCAGCTGCCCAGCGCGATGCCCAGGCCCAGCAGCAGCGCTGCTCCGAGCCATTGCCGCCGGCTCATGGCTCCGCGGGCTTGGGAGCTCGGGTGAACCGCAGCAGCCACCAGATCCACAGGCCGATCACCCAGCCGTACACCACCACGTAGAAGGTGTAGTCGTGGTTGAATGTGAGCAGCTCATAATCGATGGTGGTGACGATGCACAGCACCGCGATGCGCAGGGCGTTGATGAGGTGGATGCTCACGATGCCCAGCACGGTGAACCAGGGCTTGTGGCGGCTGGGCCCGGGGAAGGCCAGCATGAAGATGGCGAACACCGCGAAGAGGCCCACGCCGTCGCAGGCATCACCGATCCACAGGTGGCTGCCGCCCTGTACGCCCAGGTAGCGGTTGGTGTCGAAGGCGGGGTCGGGGAGGAGGGTGTAGCCCAGCACCTTGAGCAGGCCGCCGGCGAGCCAGGCCAGGTTGTCGATCACGGCGCGGTCCACCCCCCCCCAAGGGTGAACGATGAGCTCGTAGAGGAGGTACCAAGCGGCATAGAGGGCCGCAGCGAGGGCGAGGAAGCGGGCGAGGGGGTCGCGCGGGAGCACCGGAGGGTGCGATCAGTGTTGGGCGGACTTGCGCTCGAGGCGCAGGTCCATGGCCTTCTTGCCACCGAGCAGGGTACCGGCGCCGATCAGCAGGCCAAGGCCGCCATCGATCGGGATACAGGGTGGTGGCCAGCAAGGCGGAGGGCCTCCCACCGGGGGCTGGGCGAGCAGGTCCGGAGCGACCAGCCCGGCCATCACGAGGACGACCAGAAACACGCGGTAGAGAACCCTCATATCAAGGTCGGAGCACTGAGGTTGAGCGTCAAATGTAAAAAGTTCCGGCTCCAGCGACCCATATGCCAGCGACGAAAGTTTTCAACCTGTCGATGATGAGTTTGCCTTGGCCGATGGGGCGGCGATCGCAAGCGCGGTGCGGGCGGGATCGAGGGGCTATATTTGGCGGCCTTCGTCACCGGGACCTTTCCCGCTCCCGAAGGGTCTCCGGAACAACCGCTCATGGCAGCACCCTCCGGTCCCAAGGCTGGGATCATCGACGTCAACGACCTCCGGTACTTCCTTCGGATCTTCTCGAAGAACTGGTACTTCGTGGTGGTGGCCCTGCTGCTCTCGGCCATCCTGAGCTACCTGTACAGCTACAAGCTCCCCGAGGTGTACGGTGCCAGCACGCAGATCCTGCTGAAGGACCGCGATACCTACAACTACCAGTCCCAGGTCTACCAGAACATCGGTTACGTGGCCGCCTACGGCGACATCGTGAACCAGAAGCGGGTGCTCACCAGCTACGACATGGTGAACCGGGTCCTGGAGAAGCTCGATTTCGATGTGTCGTATTACATCATCGGCCGGTTCAAGACCACCGAGGTGTACGGGTCGCTCCCCTTCAAGGTGCAGATCGACCTGATGAACCCGCGGTTCTACGAGCGGCCGTTCGACCTGAAGATCACCGACCCCGACCATTTCGAGCTGACCTACGACCGTGGCAAGGAGCTGGTGAAGAAGACCTACCCCTTCA
>JBIJCH010000428.1:0-2502 GCA_044344815.1 Flavobacteriales bacterium
TTCGTGCTGCGGGTGGACAAGACCCAGCAGATCACCGCCCAGAGCATCGAGAAGCTCAACGAGAGCGCCTACCAGTTCGTGCGCCACAGCCGCAACTGGCTGGTGAACAAGTTCGCCCGCGGCATGAGCGTGGAGAACCTGGACTACACCACCATCCTGGAGGTGAAGGCCGAGGACGAGATCGCCCTGCGCGCCAAGATGTTCCTGGACACCCTGAGCCGGGAGTACCGGGACTTCAACCTGCAGAGCGAGTACGACATCAACGAGAACACCCTGCGCTTCATCGACCGGCAGCTCGACGAAGTGACGGTGGTGCTGAACCAGTACGAGGAGGAGCTGCAGAACTACATGGAGGGCAAGGCCATCCTCGACCTGAGCAAGGAGGAGGACCGCTACTTCAGCGAGCTCGTGAAGTTCGACAACCTGAAGCGCAAGTACGAGCTGATGGTGCAGTCGGTGGACCAGCTCAACGACTACGTGCTCAACATCGACGAGGACGAGAAGCTGCTGCCGCCCTCCTTCTACATCCTGGAGGACGACGCGTTCCTGAAGAGCACCCTGCAGCGCCTGTACGACATGCAGATGGCGCGCAACGTGGACCTGTACGACGCGAGCGAGGTGAACCCCGGGGTGCAGAAGACCGATGAGACCATGCAGCTCACGCGGTCGAACCTGCTGATCTATCTGAAGAACACCCGCGAGGCCATCCAGCAGAAGATGCAGGACGTGGACGCGCAGATCGCCGACTACGAACGCCTGATCCGGGGCGTGCCGCGCAACAAGCGCGACATCCTGAACATCGAGCGGCGCGTGCAGGTGAACGAGAAGCTTTACGTCTTCCTGCTGGAGAAGCGCGCCAATACCATCATCGCCAAGGCGGGCATCGTGCCGCAGACCAAGGTGATCGAGGCCGCGCGGTCGCTGGGCGTGGTGCGCCCGGACAAGGTGAAGATCCTTTATTCCTTCCTGGTGGGCGGCCTGCTCGTGTCGCTCATCGTGGTCTTCATCCGCGTGCTGTTCTTCGACCGCATCGAGAACGCCGAGCAGCTGAAGGCGGTGACCCATGTGCCCGTGTTCGGGGAGATCATCCTGAGCGAAAAGGCCGAGGAGAACTACGTGGTGGTGGACAGCGACCCCAAGAGCGCCATCACCGAGAGCTTCCGCACGGTGCGCACCAACCTGGAGTACCTGCCCATCCCCGATGGCGGCAAGGTGGTGCTGGTGACCAGCTACCGGCCCAACGAGGGCAAGACCTTCTGCTCGGTGAACCTGAGCGCCATCCTGGCCAAGGCGGGCAAGAAGGTGCTGCTCCTGGAGCTGGACCTGCACAAGCCCAAGGTGGGCAAGGGCCTGAACATGAGCAGCCCCGTGGGCCTCAGCGGCATCCTGGTGGGCAAGATGGACGTGGCCTCCTGCATCGAGCACACCCAGGTGGAGAACTTTGATGTGGTGCTCAGCGGACCCACCCCGCCCAACGCCTCCGAACTGGTGCTGAGCCGGCACCTGGCCGAGTTGCTCGCATATGGCCGTCAGCACTACGATTACGTGATGATCGACACCCCGCCCGTGGGGCTCATCACCGACGCGCTCGTGATGATGAAGCACGTCGACGCCACGCTCTTCGTGATCAACGCGCGCTTCGCCAACCGTGACCATGTGAAGAACGCCCTGGAGGTGCACCAGCACAACCCGGTGAAGAACTTCGGATTCATCCTCAACGGCGTGCGGATGAAGAGGAGCAAGTACTACTACAACACCAACTACGGCTACGGGTACCGCTACGCCTACGGGTACGGCACCGGCTACGGTTATGGCTATGGCTATGGCGGACGCCGGTCACGCCGGGGCAAGGACGTCCAGGACGAGGGCGGTTCCAAGGCCCGGGCACGCAACCAGGAGAACTGAACCGTGGAGGAGGTCGGCGCAACGCGGGTGGTGGAGGCCGGGGAACGGTGGGACGTGGTGATCCGGCCCGACGGTCCGTGGTGGCGCCTGGACCTGCGCGAGCTCTGGCACTACCGCGACCTGCTGGTGCTGCTGGTGAAGCGCGACATCACCGCCCAGTACAAGCAGACGCTGCTGGGCCCCCTCTGGCACGTGGTGCAGCCCCTCACCACCACCATCACCTTCGCGCTCATCTTCGGCAAGGCCGCCGGCCTCGCCCCGCCCGGCGTGCCCGCGGTCCTCTTCTACATGAGCGGCATCGTCACCTGGAATTTCTTCGCCGGGGTGGTGACCCGCACCAGCAAGACCTTCACCGGCAACGTGCAGCTCATGAGCAAGGTGTACTTCCCGCGGCTGGTGGTGCCCATGAGCATGACCGCCAGCACCCTGGTGGGCTACGCCATCCAGCTGGCCACCTTCGTGGTCTTCGTGGCCGGCTACGCCCTCTCCGGCTGGGACTGGTCGCCTGGGGCATCGCTGGCGGCCATGCCGCTGCTGGTGCTCATCATGTGCCTCCTCGGTCTGGGCACCGGCATCCTGGTGTCGGCCATGACCACC
>JBIJCH010000325.1:0-3262 GCA_044344815.1 Flavobacteriales bacterium
TGGTCGGCTTCGGTGTGCAGCTCCTGATGTACGCCAGCCCGGTGATCTTCCCGCTGTCGCGCCTGGCTCAGTACCCGTGGCTGCTGCGCATCTTCGAGCTGAACCCCATGACATCCGTGATCGAGGCCACCCGCGCGATGTTCTTCGGCGGGGCGCTCCCCTGGGCGGGGCTGGCCTACGCCACCGGAGCCGGCCTGGGCATCTCCATGCTCGGCCTGGTCTTCTTCCACCGCGTTGAACGCTCCTTCTCCGATATCGTGTGAACCCATGGACACGCGCACGGTGATCGAGGTGGACGACCTGCGGAAGCGCTACCGCCTGGGCGTGGTGGGCGGTGCCACCGTGAGCGACGAGCTATCGCGCCTGTGGGCGAGGCTCCGCGGCTTGCCCGACCCCCTTCTGCCCGTGGGCGGCGAGGTGGACGACCAGCGGGTGGGCGGGGAGTTCTGGGCCCTGCGCGGCGTGTCGTTCCGGGTGGGCGAGGGGGAGACCCTGGGCATCATCGGGCGCAACGGCGCCGGCAAGAGCACCCTGCTGAAGCTGCTCTCGAGGATCACCACGCCCACCGGGGGCGAGATCCGCGTGAGGGGCCGCATGGCCAGCCTGCTGGAGGTGGGCACGGGTTTCAACCCCGAGCTCACCGGTCGTGAGAACATCTACCTCAACGGCGCGATCCTCGGCATGCGCCGCGCCGAGATCGACCGCAAGCTCGACGACATCATCGCCTTCAGCGGCATCCGCCACCACATCGACACGCCCACCAAACGCTACAGCAGCGGTATGAAGGTGCGCCTGGGCTTCGCCGTCGCCGCCCACCTGGAGCCCGAGATCCTGATCGTGGACGAGGTGCTGGCGGTGGGCGATGCCGAATTCCAGCGGAGGTGCCTGGGCAAGATGCGCGAGGTGAGCGGATCGGGCCGCACGATCCTGTTCGTGAGCCACAACATGACCGCCGTGCAGAGCCTCTGCCGGCGCACCATCTGGCTGCATGCAGGCCAGGTGCGCATGGACGGCCCCACCGAGGAGGTGGTGCGCGCCTACCTGAGCGCGCACAGCACCGACCGGGCCGACATCAGCTGGCCGGACGGACCCGGGGCGCCCGGTAACGACGACGTGCGCCTGGTGAGCGCCTCGGTGAGACCAGTGGGGGGAGGGCACGTGATCGATCGCCGCACACCCTTCCAGGTGGATGTGGCCTTCCGTTCCATAGAGCTGCCACACGGCGACCTGAACGTGGGCATCTTCGTTCACAACGAGCAGGACGTTCTGGCCTTCGCCACCTCCTGGCGGGAGTCATCCCCCGAGCCCGTTCCCCTCGCGGCCGGCATCCATACACTGCGATGCACCGTGCCGGCGCCGCTGCTCAACGAAGGCCTCTACCGCATCACCATCAACGTGTTCCGCAACGGACGCCTGCTGTTCAGCGCCGAGGAGGCCCTGGGCTTCGAGGTGCAGGAGGGCGCACGTGAAGGCTCCTACTTCGGCCGCAAGCGCGGCGTGTTCAGGCCGCAGCTTCCCTGGGCGCTCGATCCCGTCGATGCATGAGCCTGCTGGACCTGTTCAGGCCGCCCATGCGCCCGGCCTTCCTCATCATCGGGGCCCAGAAGGCGGGCACATCGGCCCTGTTCCGCATGATCGCCGCCCACCAGCAGGTGGCCGCCCCCGTGGTGAAGGAGCATCACTTCTTCGACAACGACCTGCACTACGCCAGGGGCATGCGGCACTACCTGAGCGGGTTCCCGCGCAAGGGCCCCGCCACCCGGGGACGCATCACCTTCGAGGCCACGCCGAACTACCTCTTCAACGAGGCCAGCTGCGAACGCATCCACCGCGAACTGCCCGGCGTGCGGCTCATCGTGGTGCTGCGTGATCCGGTGAGCCGGGCCTTCTCGGCGTGGAACATGTTCCGCGACTTCGCGAACAGCGAGCGCTTCGCCCACCTGCACGACCCGCGCAGCTTCGAGCAGGCCGTGGAGGACGAGCTTGCGGGGCGCACGGCCATGCGCGCGCACCGCTACCTCGCCCGCGGCCACTACGCGCCGCAGCTGCGCCGCTTCATCGACCGCTTCGGGCGCGACCGCATCCTGGTGCTGGAGCACCGGCGGCTCGACCGCGATCCGGCGGGCGTGATGGCCGCCTGTTGTTCCTTCCTTGGCCTGGAGCCGTATGCGGGCGATCCGGGCAGGCTCCGCGTGCGCGACAACGTGCGGCCGTACACCGCCGGCATGGACCCCGCCCTCCGGGAGCGGCTGGAGGCCTATTTTGCACCGCACATGGCCGAGCTGGTCGACCTCCTCGGTCCGGAGTGGGACCTGCTCAAGTCCCTGCACTGAACCATGTCCGTGCTCAACAAGGAGTTCATCTTCGTGATCGGCGCGCCGCGCAGTGGCACCTCGTGGCTGCATCGCATGATCGCTGCGCACCCTGCCGTGGCCGGTATCGAGGCCGAGCTCACGCTGTTCAGCCGTTACGTGGCCCCGCAGGAAGCCTTCTATCGAAAGGAACGCGAGGCGATGGAGGCCGGCAAGTGGCGGCAGGGCCTGCCCGTGCTCTGGGACACCGAACGCTTCCGCCGCCATCAGCGCGGCTTCTTGGAAGCGGCCTACAGCGACGTGCTGGCCACCCGCCCGGGCGCCACGCACATCCTGGACAAGCACCCGAACTACGCGAACCACATGCCCCTGATCGCGGCGTACCTCCCGCAGGCGCGCTTCATCCACCTGCTGCGCGACGGGCGATCCGTGGCCGTGAGCATGATGAGCGTGCGCCGCCGCGTGGGGCACAGCCCGGGGGAGATCCGTGGGGCCGCTCAAGAATGGAAGCGCAACGTGGAAGGAGCACGGCGCGCCGCTGAGGCTCTGTCCGGCCGTTGTTTGGAAGTGCGGTACGAAGACCTGCGCGTACGGACCAGTGCAGGCCTGAAGGCCATCTACGCCCATTGCGGCCTGCCTGCGGACGATGCGTTGCTGGCGCGCGTGGTGGCGGAGAACGACATCCGCACAAAGCCTGTGTCCAGCGGCGAAGCGGCCGTGAGCGGCATGGACAGCGTGGATTGGCGAGCGCACCTTTCCCTGCGGGAACGTTACCTCTTCGACAGGATCGCCGGTGACCTGCTGGTGGAAAGCGGCTATGCGCTGCAAGGCTGGTGGGCCATGCGCCCGCTGGACCGCGTCACCATGGCCCTGGCCACACCGATCGTGCGTGCCCGGCGCGCCCTGCATATCGCTTGGAGCGCGGCACGCGCGCCCTTGTCCCAGCACCT
>JBIJCH010000014.1:0-14946 GCA_044344815.1 Flavobacteriales bacterium
GGTCTCGAGCTCCTTGTCGTACTGGTTGTAGAGGGGCCAGAACTTCTGGGCCTCCTCGGCGGTGAAGCCCATCTTCTGGGTGATGTAGGCGGCCTTCTGCGCCTTGATCTCCTCGAGCTTGTCCTCGGGGATGGGCGGCGGTCCGTCGTCGACCTGGGCGGTGGCGAGCAGGCCGGGCAGCACGAGCGCGAGGCTCAGGAGCAGGCGGTGGATGAGGGTCTTCATAGCTCTGCGATCAGTTCGGTGGGGTCGGTGCTTTCGTTCTCGAGCCACACCGCGAGCTCTTCGTCGTTCAGTTCGAGGCTGGTGGCCGGGTGGGCTTCGACGGCGGCATGCTCCTCGGCCAGTTCGGCGAAGGCTTCCGGGCTGTCCAGCAGCTCCAGCTCGTCGATGCCGGCATCGGGGATCTCCACGGCGGCCTGCTGCATGGGTGCATCATCGCCGCGAAGCACCCACCAGGCGCCGACCAGGGCGGCCACCACCGGCAGGGCGAAGGCCAGCCGTTTCACCCACGAGGCCAGGCCGGGGGTGGGCCGTGATCGGGTGACGCGGGCCTGAACCTGGTGCGGGAAGCGCTCGAAGAGGCCTTCCGGCACCATGAACGGGTCCACCTTCGGCAGGGAGGCCAGGGTGGGGGCCAGCCGCTTCAGGTCGTCGGTTTCGTGCTCGGTCCCCATTGATGTTCGGATGTAGGACGCTCCAGGGCTCAATTGGTTTGATCGGTGCCGCGGGCGAGCTGCTCCTCGATCTTCTTCACGGCGATGTGGTAGCTGGCCTTCAGGGCGCCCACGCTGGTGCCGGTGATGCGGCTCATCTCCTCGTACTTCATTTCCTCGAAGTACTTCATGGTGAACACGGCGCGCTGTTTCGTGGGCAGGGTCATCACCGCGCGCTGAAGCCTCCGCTGGATGGCGTCGCCGTTGAAATGCTCGCTGCTGTCGAGCGTGGTGGTGAGCCGTTCGATCACGGTGTCCTCGCTCACGAAGAGCCCGCGCCGCATGCGCTTCAGGTGGCTGATGCTCTCGTTGTGGGCGATGCGGTACAGCCAGCTGAAGAGCTGGGCGTCCTCGCGGAAACGGTCGAGCCCGTTCCAGGCCTTGATGAACACGTTCTGCAGCACGTCCTGGGTCTCATCGGGATCGGTGACCATGCGGCGCACAAAGGTGTACAAGCGTTGCTGGTACTGCCTGACGATGAGGTTGAAGGCATAGTGGCGCGTGTCCTCCTTGCGGAAGAGGGCCATCAGTTCGGCATCGGACATCGTGCTCATGCCCGGTGCGCTTCCATCCGCGGGGGGGCGCCTACTTGCGCTTCAGGGCGCGCTGTGCGGCGGCCACGATGTCCGGCACGTCCAGCCCGTACTTCTTCAGCAGCTGGTCCGGCGTGCCGCTCTCCCCGAAGGTGTCGTTCACGGCCACCAGTTCCAGCGGGGCGGGCATGCGCAACGCCAGCAGCTGGGCGATGCTGTCGCCCAGTCCACCGTACCGGTTGTGTTCCTCGCAGCTGACCGCGCATCCCGTCTTGCCGACCGAAGCTAGGACGGCCTCGCTGTCGAGGGGTTTAATGGTGTGCACGTTGATCACCTCGGCCTTCACACCGGCCTTGGCCAGCTCCCCGGCGGCCTGCAGCGCGCGCCACACCAGGTGCCCGCAGGCGAAGAGCGTCACGTCCGTGCCCTCCACCAGCACCTGGGCCTTGCCGATCTCGAAGGGCATGTCGGCGGGGATGAAGACGGGCCATTTCGGGCGGCCGAAGCGCAGGTACACCGGGCCGTCGTGGTCGGCGATGGCGATGGTGGCCTGCCGGGTCTGGTTGAAGTCGCAGGGCACCACCACGGTCATGCCGGGCAGCATCTTCATGAGGCCGATGTCCTCTAGGATCTGGTGCGTGGCGCCGTCCTCGCCGAGGGTGAGGCCCGCGTGGCTGGCGCAGATCTTCACGTTCTTGCCGGCGTAGGCGATGCTCTGGCGCACCTGGTCGTACACGCGGCCGGTGCTGAAGTTGGCGAAGGTGCCGGTGAAGGGGATCTTGCCGCCGATGGTGAGGCCAGCGGCCACGCCCATCATGTTGGCCTCGGCGATGCCCATCTGGAAGAAGCGGTCGGGGTGGGCCTTGGCGAAGGCGTCCATCTTCAGCGATCCGGTGAGGTCGGCGCACAGGGCCACCACGTTGGGGTTGCGTTCGCCGAGCTCGCTCAATCCGGCACCGAAGCCGCTGCGGGTGTCCTTCTGGTCGAGGATGGGGTACTGGGCCATGGGGTTCAAAGGTTGACCGTGGTGCTCTGACCGCCGGTGATGGTGAAGTCCTTCTCGATGGAGTAGATGGTCTGCCGGGCGTTGTCACTGCGGTACACCACCTTGTACTGGCCGGGCAACAGGCGGAACTGGTGGCGCGCCGCCGTGGGGTCCAGGTCCACCACCCATTTCAGCTCCTGGCCTTCCTTCTGGAAGATGGCGCCAGGTCCCGGGGCGGTGGGCACGATGTTGATGGTGCCGGGCTGCGGCACGCCGATGGTGGTCACCGCGCTCTGCCTCACGTCCACGTCGGGGATGATGAGCCGCGGCAGCGTCAGCACCTCCAGGTCGTAGCGCCCCACCCGGTAGCGTTCGACGGTGTTGAGGTCCTGCACGTGCAGGGTGGCGTCCATCCCGTCCTTGCGGATGATGGCGTGGATGTCGCGCTCGGAGCCCAGGCCGCCCTCGGTGCGCAGCTCCAGGTCGCCCTGCCCGCAGTCGAGGGTGATGATGTTGTGCTCTCCGGCCTTCACGGTCACGTTCTCGCGCACGCTGGGCGGAATGGTATGGGCCACCACGCGGTAGGTGTGCAGCGGGTCCACCGTGAGGGTGTCCGGCTCGCCCTTCAGGTTCATGGTGTGCACGAAGTTGTACCGCTGCTGGCCCGTGCGCTGGTCGTAGAAGGTGACCGGCACGTTGGTCTCACGCGGCCTGCCGTTCACATCGAGCAGGTGCAGCGTGGTGGTGGTGTTGTTCAGCGCCTGGCTGATGACGATGCGCAGCACCTGGTCGAACATGGCCGGCGTGCCTGCATCGTAGTAGTTCCCCACGCAGGTGAGGCTGTACTTGGCGTTCTCCTCCAGGCCGATGCCGATGACGAAGGGCTTCAGGATGATGCCCTTGGCCTGCAGGGCCCGGCTCACCGCGCAGGGGTCCTCATCGCAGGCCTCGATGCCGTCGGTGATGAGGATGATGATGTTGCGGCAGTCCTTGCACGGGGGGAAGTCGTCGGCCGCGCGCAGCAGCGAGCGCGCGATGGGCGTGGTGCCCAGGCACTGCACGGTGCGCATGCGCTCGCGGATGGCCGGGATGGTGTTCGGGCCGAAGGGCACCTCGAGCCTGGTGTCGTCGCAATCCTGCTTCCCGGGTTCGATGCGGGTCTGGTGACCGTACAGGCGCAGTGCTATCTCCAGATCGGCCTGGCCTTCCACCTCGTCCAGGGCTCGCAGCAGCACCTCGCGCGCCGCATTGATCTTGGGCTGGTTGCCCCAGAAGGCGTTCATGCTGTTGCTCGCGTCCATCACGAACAACAGGCGGGTGAGCTGCTTCTTCGGTGCGGGCTTCGGCTGGGCGAAGGCCATCGGAAGCGTGGCAAGGACGAGCAGGAGCAGGATGGTCCGGCGCAGCGGATGCATGTCGGCACCGCGGAGCAAAAGCGGTACCAAGGTGGCGCGGGGGCGGTCGGTTCCGGCGGCAGGCACGGTGGGGCGGGCTCAGTAATCCCCCAGCGTTTCGGGCAGTTGCGCGAGTGCGCGTGCGGCCTGGTCGTTGTTCGGGGCCACCCCGTGCCATTCGTGCGAACCCATCATGAAGTCGACGCCCTGGCCCATCTCGGTGCGCATGAGCACCACGATCGGGCGGCCCTGGCCAGTGCGCGAGCGCGCCTCGTGCATGGTGGCGAGCAGGTCGGCCAGGTCGTTGCCGTTGCAGGTGAGCACGTTCCAGCCGAAGGCCTTCCACTTGGCCGGCAGGTCGCCCAGGGGCATCACCTCGTCCACATCGCCATCGATCTGGCGACCGTTCCAGTCCACCGTGGCGATCAGGTTGTCCACCTTGTGGCGGGGCGCGCTCATGGCCGCCTCCCAGATCTGGCCTTCCTGCAGTTCGCCATCGCCGTGCAGGGTGTACACGAGGTGATCGTCGCCATTGAGCTTCTTGGCGAGCGCGGCGCCCACCCCCACGCTGAGCCCCTGGCCCAGGGATCCGCTCGCCATGCGCACGCCGGGCAGTCCCTCATGCGTGGTGGGGTGGCCCTGAAGGCGGGAATCGAGCTTGCGGAAGGTGGCCAGTTCCTTCACCGGGAAGTAGCCGCTGCGCGCGAGCACGCTGTACCACACCGGACTGATGTGGCCGTTGCTCAGGAAGAAGAGGTCCTGCCCCCGGCCGTCCATGCTCCAGGCCTTGGGGTCGTGGCGCAGAATGCTCCAGTACAGCGCCACCATGAACTCGGTGCATCCCAGCGACCCTCCGGGGTGCCCGCTCTGGCAGCCGTGCACCATGCGGATGATGTCGCGGCGCACCTGCGAGCAGATGCGTGAAAGTTCGTCGGTCGGAACGCTGGAGGCCACGGCCGGCGCGGGTTTCGTCATGGGTGAAGGGTGCTCCTTGGAACGCCTGCGAAGTTACCCGGAGGCCCTTCGGCGGGCCGGTCCGTGTGGATAACTTTTAATAAGTGCGGAAGGTGTCCGGCGTTGCGCGGGCGGCCTCTAATTTCCGCCCATGCGCCGCCAGCCGATCGACCGACTGAAGCGTCCCTTCGAGCACTTCATGCATCACCAGGGCGCCGGTGGCGTGCTGTTGTTCTCGGCATCGGTGCTGGCCATGGCCTGGGCCAATTCGCCATGGCACGCGGCCTACCACCACCTGTGGGAACTGCCGCTGGGCATCGATGTGGCGGACTTCCGCCTCGAGCGCACGCTGCACCATTGGATCAATGACGGCCTCATGGCCATGTTCTTCTTCGTGGTGGGGCTTGAACTCAAGCGCGAGGTGGTGGGCGGCGAGCTGAGCGATCCGCGCAAGGCCCTGCTTCCTGTGGCGGCCGGGCTCGGCGGCATGGTGTTCCCCGCGCTCATCTTCCTGGTGTTCAACCCGCCCTCCTCCGGCCTCAGCAGCGGCTGGGGGGTGCCCATGGCCACCGACATCGCCTTCGCACTGGGCATCATGGCGCTGCTGGGCGATCGCGTGCCCACCGCGCTCAAGGTGTTCCTCACCACGGTGGCCATCGCCGACGACCTTGGCAGCGTGCTCGTGATCGCCTTCTTCTACACGGAGCAGATCGGGTGGGCCTACCTGGCCATCGGCGCGGCGGCCCTGCTGGTGCTGGTCGCAGCCAACCGCCTGGGTGTGCGCTCCCCGGTGTTCTATGGCATCGTGGGCATCGGCCTGCTGTGGACGGCCTTCCTGCTCAGCGGTGTGCATGCCACCGTCGCCGGTGTGCTTGCGGCGCTCACCATCCCCGCGCGCACGCGCCTTGATGAGGCCGGTTTCCTCGTGCGGCTGCGGCGTCTGGCCGACCGTTTCGAACGGCAGGACCCCAACGGGCTCCCCACGCTCACCGAGGAACAGATGGGCACCCTGGGTGCGATCAAGCAGGCGGCGGCAGCGGCCGAGACGCCGCTGCAACGCCTGGAACAGGGGCTGCACCCGGTGGTGGCCTTCGTGGTGCTCCCGCTCTTCGCCCTGGCCAATGCGGGCGTGGAGCTTCCCCCCGACCTGCCGGAGGCCATGCAGGGCACCGTCTTCCTCGGGGTGCTGCTGGGCCTCGTGGTGGGCAAGCCCTTGGGCATCCTGTTCACGTGCTGGATCATGCTTCGCAGCGGGGCCGCCAGGCTGGGCTCGGGCCTGCGGTGGGGGCACCTGGTGGGCATGTCGGTGCTTGCGGGTGTGGGTTTCACCATGTCGCTTTTCATCAACGAGCTGGCCTTCCGCGAGGCGGCACCCATCCAGCAGGCCAAGCTGGCGATCCTGCTGGCCTCCTGCGTGGCCGGTGGTATCGGCTACCTGTGGCTGCGCATGCGCACCGATCGTCCGCCCACCGCGACCGATGGCAGGAACAGCGGCACAAGGAAGGCGAAGGTGACCACGCCCCACTGACGCGCCAGCACGTTCTCCGTGAGGCCGCACACCCCGAAGAACACCAGCACCACCACCGCCTGCGCCGCGCCGTGCCGAAGTGCGGCGCGCAGCGGCAGCAGCAGCAGGACCGGGTACAGCAGGAGCCCGATGAGCCCGAACGAGAGCCACCAGTGCAGCGGCTGGCAATGGGTGTCGTGGCTGCCATCGGCATAGCGCGTATCGTCCAGACGGGCGTAGCACGCGTCAAGTGCTGGTTGCACCTCGGGCTGGCCCAAGCCCAGCACCCAGTGCCGCTTCAGGTTCTCCAGGCTGCAATACGCCACGGCGTACCGTTCGTTCACGGAATTCACGGTGGCGGTGCCGGGCATCGCCAATTCGGTGGTGAACACCTCGGTGATGCGCTGTCGCGAGGTGGGCAGCACCAGCGCGAGCGCGACCGTGAGCACCATGACGATGATGGCGCTGCGCAGGGCCAGGGCGCGTGGCAGGCGCCAGAGGAGCAGTACGATGGCTGCCAGCACGAAGGCCGCCAGCGGGGTGCGCGAGGCCACGAGCACGCTGGCAAGCATCAGCAGCAGGGCGGCCCCGCCGCGCAGCAGGCGGTGTGCGGAGGTGCGCAACGCCCGTTCGACCATGAGCAACGCGCCGGTCAGGAAGAAGTAGGCGGCGTAGGGGGGATGGATGCCCGTCACCACGGCGAAGGCGGCGCGGTAGGCGTGCTCGAACGGGACGCCGGCCGCAAGGGGCATCGCGGCGATGCGGAGGTTCGCGAGCAGCGCGAGGGCCAGGGCGGCCAGGGCGAACACATCGGCGGCGCGGTCGCGCAGGGCCGGGGTCACCGGCGGGCGCAGGAGGAAAACGGTGAGGGGCGCCAGGGCCAGCATCGCGCTGCGCTCCGCGATCCGCCAGCCGGCCACCGGGTCGGCCACGCGCAGCAGGTCGAGCAGCATGAGGAGGAAGGGCGAGGCCAGGATCAGGAAGGAACGCACATCGGGTGTTTCACAGGCAGTGGGACGGAAAGCCCGGTGCACCGCTGCCGAGAGCACCCAGAGGCCCACCACCAGCACGGCCGGGCGCATGCCGAGCAGCGGCAGGCAGGCCAGCGTGAGCGTGGTGACGGTGAAGCCCTTCGCGGTGAGCTCAGCGGCGCGCATGGCGGGCCAGTTCGTCATCCACGATGGCCTTGATGCGCGCGCGGAAGGCGGGGGCGAAGTGTGCGGACACGCGCGCCCGGATCGAGGCGTGGTCCAGCCTCACCCCATGCGCTTCGAAATGTTCCACGGCGGTCGCGATAGCGGCCGGCTCGGGGGCATCGAAGAACACCCCGGTCTCGTGCTCGGTCACGGTCTCCAGGTAGCCGCCCTTGCGCAGGGCGATCACCGGGGTGCCGCAGGCCTGCGCCTCGAGCGGGGTGAGGCCGAGGTCCTCGTCGGCGGCCACCACCAGCGCCTTCGCCGACCGCATGAGCTGCACCAGTTCGGCGCGTTTGGCATGGCCCAGCAGGGTGATGTTGGGCGTCACCAGACCGCGCAGGCGTTCGGCATCGGGACCGTCGCCGCACACCACCAATCGCTTGTCGGGCATGAGGGCGAAGGCGCGCATGATCTCGTGCATCTTCTTGTAGGGCACGAGGCGGGCGGCCGCCAGGTAATGCGTGCGCGGGCCTTCGCCCAGGGCGAACACCTCGCCGTCCACCGGCGGCAGCACCACATCGGACCCTCGGCCGTAGATGCGCCTGACCCGGTCGGCGACGTTCCGGCTGTTCGCGATGAAGCGGTCCACGTAGGCCGAATTGGCGTGGTCCCAGCGACGAAGCCGGTCGAGCACGGTGCGCACCACCGAGGCCTTCAATCCCGTGAGGTGGTGGTCCTCGATGTAGCTCGCCTCATGCACCCAGGCATAGCGCATGGGCGTGTGGATGTAGCACACATGCACCTGGTGGTGCTTCTTGCGCACACCCTTGGCCACGGCATAGGAGGAGGAGAGGATGAGGTCGTAGGCCGAGAGGTCGAAGCGCTCGATGGCCTTCGGGAAGAAGGGCAGGTAGTTGCGGTAATGCTTGTGCGCACCGGGCAGGTGCTGGATGAAGCTTGTGCGGGCGTGCTTCCCGTGCAGCACCTCGCGGCGGTCCTCGTCGTTGAGGAAGTCCACCAGCGCGAACACGTCGGCATCGTACAGGTTGAGTAGCTCGCTGGTCACCTTTTCGGCACCGCCGCTCACCAGCAACCAGTCGTGTACGAGGGCGACGCGCATGTCAGGAGCGGAGCAGGTGGTCGATCGCGGAGCGGAGCGCGTCCGTGGTCCGTTGCCCGGTGAACGTGCCGGCGGCGGGGGATCGGTCCGCCAGCGCTTCCGTGCCCCGGGCCGGGAGGCGGGCGAGCACGGCCGAAAGATCGTCCGATCCGGTGAATGTGCAGGCATGCACCTCGTCCCCGAAGGCCTCGCGGATCACGGGCAGGGGACGTGCCACCACCGGGCAGCCCCGCTGCAGGGCCTCGAGCACGGTGAGGCCGAAGCCCTCGTAGAGCGACGGATGGAGGAGCGCACGCGCATGGCGGTAGAGCCAGTGCAGCTGCAGGTCGTCGACGGGGCCCAGCCAGGTGACGCGCGGGTCGGGGGGCCTGGCGGCGCGCCGGAAGGGCCTGCGCTCACGCCCCACCACCACCGCGTGCAGCCCCGGTGCGGCGGCGTGGAGCAGGTCGAGCGCCGGGACCACGGCCTTGCGCGGATCGTCGTGTCCCACCAGCAGCACGAAGGGTCGCGGGACGTGGCAAGGCTTGCCATCACCCTCGGGCGGTGCCTGGGCATGGGGCGGCACCACGAACACCTTCGCGGGGTCGGGCGCATAGGCCTGCAGCAGTTCCCCGCGCATCGCCTCGCTCACGGTGATCACGGTGGTGGCACGTTGCACGAGCCGGGGCACCAGCCACCGGTACCACCGCGCGAAGGCGGGCCTGAACCACTCCGGATGGTGCAGGAAGGCGAGGTCGTGCACCACCACGGCCTGGCGCCCGGCGCGCAGCGGCGCGGTGTTGGCCGGTGAGATGAGCGCATCGTGCGGACCGGGCGCGCGCGGCAGGTCGAACTGTTCCCAGGCGTGACCGCCCAAGTGGCCGAACGGCTCGGCGACGAGGCCGTCGCCCAGGCCGAAGGCCGGTTCGTGCGGCGGCACCACCACACGCATGCCGGGATCGATGCGCGCGAGCAGCGGCAGCAGTTGGCGTGCGTAGCGCTCCACGCCACCGATGGGGCGGGAGAGGCAGCGACCGTTGAACACCAGGGCCATGGGCGGGACCTCCAAGGTAACTGCGGGGAGCCGGGTGCGCTCCTAACTTGCGCGCAATGCCGCCGCAACGGAACGACGTCACGGGCCCCACCCTCATCCTGCGGCGCCATCACCTGCCCATGCTGGTCGCGGTGGCGTGGAAGAACGTGCGGTTGCGCTACAAGAGCTCGTTCCTCGGGTTCCTTTGGACGCTCTTCAACCCACTGCTGTTCCTGCTCATCTTCCTGTTCATCTTCAGCAGGGCCTTCCCCACGGTGGAGAACTACGCGGTGTTCGCGCTCACCGGGCTGGTGTTCTGGTCCTTCTTCGCCACCACCAGCGGGTACGTCCTGGGCGCCCTGGTGGAGAACGCACCCGTGCTGCGCTCGGTCGCGGTCCCGCCCCTGCTCTTCCCACTGGCCCAGCTGCTGGCGGGGCTGTTCAACCTCCTGGTGTCGTTCGTTCCCTTCGCCATCATCCTGCTGTGGCTGGGCTGGCGCCCTTCGCCCGCCGCAGTGCTCGTGCTGCCGGTGGTGGCCCTCTATGCCCTGTTCGTGTTCGGTGTATCGCTCACGCTCTGCGCGCTGAATGTCCTGTTCCGCGACATCGGCCTGCTGTGGTCGGCATTGCTCCCGGCGCTGTTCTACCTTACTCCGGTGGCCTATCCCCCCGAGCTCGTGCCCGCCGACCTGCGCTGGGTGGCCGCCTTGAACCCGCTCTACCATTTCACTGCGCTGGTGCGCGAGGTGCTCTATCACGGTCAGGTGCCGTCGGCGCGCCCCTGGCTCACGGCCCTGGCACTCGCGACCGCGACGCTCCTGCTCGGGCTCTGGGTCTTCGGCCGCCTGCGGCGCGCCTTCATCGCCAACTACTGAGATGGGAACGAGCTCGGTGGTGCTCCGCGATGTGCAGGTCGACCTGCTCGTGCAGCGCCATGGCCTCAGCTCCATCAAGGAGTACCTCGTGACGCTGGGCTCGAAGCGGCTGCTGGCCCCGCGCAGGGTGCTGCACGACATCGACCTGGAGGTGCGGGCCGGCGAGTGCTTCGGAATCGTGGGCCGCAACGGCTCGGGCAAGAGCACCCTGCTGCGGGTGATCGCGGGCATCATCGAGCCCACGGCCGGAACGGTATCGGTGCGGGGCCGCGTGGCCCCCATGCTGGCCCTGGGCGTGGGCCTTGAGCCCGAGCTCAGCGGCTGGGAGAACGTCGACCTGTGCGCCACGTTGCTCGGGCTCGACCGGGCCGGCGTGGCGCACGCAAAGGCGTACACGCGCACCTTCTCCGGCCTTTCTGAGGCCGACCTCGGGATGCAGGTGAAGCGGTATTCCACGGGCATGACCGCCCGGCTGGGCTTCTCCATCGCCACGGCCAATGACCCCGATGTGCTGCTGGTGGACGAGGTGCTCGCCGTGGGCGATGCCGCCTTCCAGCAGCAGTGCTACGCGCGCATCGATCAACTGAAGCGGGCCGGCTGCACGGTGCTCTTCGTATCGCACAGCCTGGGCGAGGTGCAGCGACTGTGTGACCGGGCCGCCTGCATGGAGGCGGGCACCATCGTGAAGGTGGGGCATCCCCACGAGGTCGGTGTCCATTACCACGGTCTGCTCGGCATCCCGGTGAACGCATGAGCACAGGCGCGAGGGGTGGTGCGGAGGTGGTGGTGGTGGTGCCGTGCTACAATGATGGCGCCTACCTGCCCGAAGCCCTCTCCAGCCTGCCGTTGGACGATGCCTCGGTGGAGGTGGTGGTGGTGAACGATGGCAGCGACGATCCCGCGACGCTCACGGTGCTCCAAGGGCTGCGCCGGCAGGGTGTCACAGTGGTCGACCGTCCGAACGGCGGTCTGCCGGCCGCGCGGAACACGGGCTGGCGCGCGTCCGAGGCGCCGCTCGTGCTCTTTCTGGATGCGGACAACCGCATGCTGCCCGGTGCCTTGCAGCGCATGCGGGCCGCGCTGGCCGCCGATCCCGGTGCGGCGGTGGCCCATGGCGACCGCGAGGAGTTCGGTGACCGCACCGGCGTGGTGGTGCAGCACATGGGTCCACTGCCCGAGCTGCTGATGGGGAACCGCATCGATGCGTGCGCGCTTGTGCGGCGGAGCGTGCTCGCCAGCATCGGCGGCTACGACGAGGCGATGCGTGAGGGGTACGAGGACTGGGAGCTCTGGATCCGGCTGGTGGCCGCAGGCGCCCGGTTCGTGCACATCGGCGGTCCGGCCTTCCAGTACCGGGTACGTTCCGGGTCACTGGTGGCGCGCGCCGACGATCCCTCGGTACGCAAGGCCATCGTTTCCCACCTGGTGCACCGGCATGCGGATCTGTATCATGCCCATGCCGCTGCGGTGAACGCCGGTCTGCACGCGATGCAGGCCCACGACAGGCAGCTTCTGCTCTCCGCACAGGCGTTGGCCGCATCACTGCGCGGGGAGGCCGGCCGGCTCGCCGATCATGCGGCCCGGCTGGAGGAGGAGGTGCACCGGATGAAGGGTGCCCTGCAGGCGGCGTTGGACCGGCACACCCGCGAACGGGCACAGGCCGAACGGGACCATGACCTCCTGCTCACCGAGGCCCGGCGTCTGGAGGGCGAGGTGTCCAAGGCGATGGACGCACTGAACGTGCAGCGCGAGCATGCCCGCGCGCTGCAGGCCCTGCTCACCCAGTGCGAGGAGCGCATCCGCACCATGGAGTCGAGCAAGCTTTGGCGGCTGCGGAAGCAGTACCACCGCATGCGCGCGCTGCTGCGCACCTCCAGCGATACGCCCCGCCGGGGCATGCGCTGGCTCAAGCGGATCACCTTCCTCATCTCCAGCCAGGGCCGAGGCATCGTTCGGCGCTTCCTGGCCAAGGTCTTCAAGGCCCTCTATCTCTGGACCGAGGTGCGGCCGGTGCGCATCGTGGTGGGCGACGAGCATCGCCCCGACCTCTTCCATGTGCCGGGCGATCCCTACCACCAGTTCATGGCCCGGCACTTCGCGCGCGTTACCGACCTGCGCGAGCAGAGGCAGGATGCGCTTGAGTTCACCTGCCGTCCGCTCATGAGCGTGGTGATGCCCGTGTTCGCACCGCCGCTCCACTTCCTGGAGGAGGCCGTGCGCAGCGTGCAGCGCCAGTCGTACGCGCATTGGGAGCTCTGCATCGCCGATGACCGATCGCCCGACCCCGGCGTGCGCAAGGTGCTGGAGCGCCTGATGAAGGAGGACCCGCGCATCAAGGTGGTCTTCCGCGCGGAGAACGGGCACATCAGCAAGGCCAGCAACAGTGCCTTGGAGCTGGCCACCGGTGAGTTCGTGGCGCTCATGGACCACGACGACCTGCTCGCCCCCGATGCCCTGTTCCACGTGGTGAAACGGTTGCAGACGCAGCCCGGCATCGACATCCTCTACACCGATGAGGACAAGGTCGATGAGCAGGGGCGCCACAGCGAGCCGCATTTCAAGCCGCAGTGGTGCCCGGACCATTTGCTCTCGCGCAACTACTTCGGCCACCTGGTGGTGGTGCGTCGTTCATTGATGGAGGAGGTCGGCGGTTTCCGCGCAGGCTTCGAGGGCAGCCAGGACCACGACCTGCTGCTGCGGATCACCGAGCGCACCGACCGCATCGTGCGCATACCGCGTGTGCTGTACCACTGGCGCATCCACGCAGGGAGCGCGGCGCGCAGCGAGGAGGTGAAGCCCTACGCGTACGATGCGGCGCGCCGCGCGCTCACCGAGGCCCTGGATCGCCGCGGTGAGCCGGGAGAGGTCACCTTCCTCGAAGGCTACCGGGGCTATGGCATCCGCTTCACCGCACCGCTCAAGGGCCGGGTCAGCATCATCATCCCCACCAAGGACAAGGCCGATGTGCTGCGCACCTGCCTCACGAGCATCTTCACGCTCACCGATCACCCCGACTTCGAGGTGCTGGTGGTGAGCAACAACAGCCGTGAAGCGTCGCTGTTCGAGTTGCTCAACGGCATGAAGGCCGCGCATCCCGGGCGCTTCGACTGGGTCGCGCACGACCGGCCGTTCAACTTCTCCGAGCTCATGAACGAGGGCCTGCGGCGCACCACCGGCGCACAGGTGCTCTTCCTCAACAACGACACCGAGGTGCTGCAGGCCGACTGGCTGCGCGCCATGCACGAGTGGAGCCAGCGCCCGTCCATCGGTGCGGTGGGCGTGAAGCTGCTGTACCACAACGACACCATCCAGCACGCCGGCGTGGTGATCGGCCTGGGCGGTGTGGCCGGGCATGTGTTCGTGCATGAGCACCGCAAGGGACCCGGCTACTTCAACTACATCAACACCATCAACAACTACAGCGCGGTCACGGCGGCGTGCATGATGGTGGAGCGCGCGAAGCTGGAGCGCATCCAAGGTTGGGACGAGGACTTCACCGTGGAGTACAACGATGTGGACCTCTGTCTGCGGCTTCGCGAGGCGGGATACAACAACGTGTATGTGCCGCATGTGGAGCTGTACCACTACGAGTCGCTCACGCGCGGGCACCCGCACCTCACCAAGGAGAGCTACGAGCGTCACCTGCGCGAGGTGGCGCTGTTCAAGGAGCGCTGGTCGACGTACATCGCGGACGACCCGTGCTACGACCCCAACCTCAGCAGGGGCCACCACGACTGGCGCTTCGAGCTCTAGGGGGGCGGCGGCGACGCGGGCGGGGGAGGCAAGGGGGGCAACGGCAGGTTGTCGCGCTCCAGGTCGTTGAGGAAGAGCTCCATGATCTCCTGCACCACCACGTCGGGGTGTTCCTGCTGCACGATCTCGTGCAGGAAGATGGGCGTCCAGATGTAGACACTGCGGCTGAAGTGCTCGCTGAGGTGCGGGATCATGTACACGGCGAAGGAGTCGCGCCACATGAGCAGCCGTGGCTTTGTGGTGTCGGCCACCTGGTCGATCACGGGTTGGAACTTGAAGAAGGCCGAGCCGTGGTAGCTGTCGGGCGGCAGCCGTTCCGCCTTCGGCTTCGTCGCGGGCACGAGCATGGGTGTAATGCGCGTGAGCAGATCGTTCACCCCGATCTGCAGGGCCAGGTCACCGGCGTCGTTGGTGTCCGGGTCGATGGTGAACGAACCGAAGGGCACCGGTGGGCCGGCCGAAGGCAGTACCCGGTGGATGTGCTCCATCAGGCCCTTGTACCCGATGTAGCCACCGATCGGGTTCCAGTGGATGTCGGTGGTGTAGTACACATCACGCTCGGCCTTCATGGCCTTCAGGTCGTCGCGCACGTCCACCACGTCAAGGTCGGTGTGCCTGCGCAGGTAGGCGAGGAACTGATCGAGGCAGCTCGGCAGTCCGAAGCGGTGGATGCGGGAGGGCAGCTTCTCCGGATAGATGCTCGACTTCTCCGGCGGGATCATCAGCACGTAATGGATCCCCTGCGCCCGCAGCCAGTCGCGCCGTTCCACCAGGGTGCGCGCGATGCGGGCGGCCTTCTCCTCGGGGAACTGGCACAGGTCCTGGTACTGCTCCATCGCGCCGTCGCGCACGTAGAACATCCATTCGCCCTTGCCGAAGAACACGCGGTCGGGCAGCGGGGAGGCGTGCAGGCCGAACACATAGGCCAGCGCGTTCCAGCGGAACAGCAGCTTGCGCAGGC
>JBIJCH010000251.1:0-4155 GCA_044344815.1 Flavobacteriales bacterium
AGTTCCACGTGGGGCATGCGCAGGATGTCACCGCCGACGCGGAACGTGAGGCGGTACTCCCAGTCGCGGTCCTCGATCCACCGCAGGCTGTCGGCGTTCGCACCCTGGAGCGGATCGGGGATCAGGCCCTGGCGATGCAGGTCCTCATGCACCACGCCCGGCACCCGGGCCGGATGCCAGCGTTCGGTCCCGACCTCGCGGAAGGCCCATCCATCGTGGAGCTGGATGGTGCGCACCTGGGCCTGCAGCATGGCGCCGGCCATAAGGCCGGCCAGGGTGATCGATGTTCTCATCGCAATCCGGCTTTGGTCAAGGCGTTCAGCACGCCCTCGATCTTGGCGGCATCAGGGGCGCTCTCGAAGCTGAGCCCCCGGTTGGCGGAGCTCATGCTCACCTCGTGGGGTTGTGGCGGAAGCTTGCGCTGGGCGGCGAAGTGCACTTCCCGCACACCGGTGCGCTGCACCAGGTCCACCACGTTGTCCGGGCCGATGCCGCCGGCGGCCGCGACCTTCAACAGTCCTTGTGCGCCGTCCACCATGGCTTTGATCGCGGGGGCGCCATCGATGGCAAGGGTGCGGCCTCCGCTGGTGAGCACACGGTCCACCTTCTCCTCCAGGCACAGGGCGAAGGCCGTACCCGGGTCGCTGCTGCGGTCGATGGCCCGGTGGAAGGTGATCTCGGTGCCCGGTGCGGCCAGGCGCACCGCGCGCACGAACCCCAGGTCGGGCAGCCCCCCGGCATCCAGGGCGCCCACCACAAGGCCTGCCCCGCCCATGCCGATGAGCATGGCGTCCCGCAACATGGCCTGGCGCTCGTCCATGGTGTAGACGAATCCGCCCGGCGTGGCCCGGATGAGCACCCGCATCGGTATCTGGAGATCCTCCTTGATGGTGTTCACGAGCCCGTAGCTCGGCGTGACGCCCCCACAGTCCAGCCAGGTGCACAGCTCCACGCTGTCGGCCCCCGCGCTGGCAGCGGCCCTGGCCTCGTGCAGGCTGGTCACGCACACCTCCACCGTTACACGCATGGATGCAAGTAACGGAACTTGCCGGTGGTTCGCCAGCCCTTTGCAGGCGTAACCATCGCTCCATCGCACCGGTATAACGGCACCGGCATCAATGCCACCATGACCGTGCGCCCGCTTTCCCCGCTCCTGTCCCGCAGCCTGATGCTGTTCGTGCTGACGGGCACGGTCGTGCTGCTGCGCGCCGAGGCCGACCTGCCGCCCATCCCCGGCCGCAGGTTCGATGCCGGTGCGAGGGCCTTCGCCGATTCGGCCATGGCCCATCGCGACACCGACCCCGCCCGGGCCATCGGCTATGCGCGGATGGCGGTGGAGAAGGCCCGCCGGGCGAGCGACCTGCACAGCCTTCACGATGCGCTCGACGCCGCCTGCCATGCGCACCACATGCGCGCCGAGCATGAGCAACTGTTCCAGACCGCCTCCGAGGCGCTGCGCGTGGCCGGGGAGCTGCGTGATGAGCGCTGCATCGGCATCGACATGGGGTGGATCAGCCTGGCCCTCACCGATCTGCGTCAACCGGCCAAGGCGCACCAGTACGCCCTGCGTTCCGTGGAGCACCTGCGTGCCTCCGGCGACCGCAAGGCCCTGGCCGACGGCCTCAACAGGCTGGGCCGGAGCTGCGTGCCGGTGGGCCGCACGGCCGAGGCGCTGCTCTGCGTCTCCGAGGCCTCCGCGCTCCGCCTGGAGCTCGGTGATACGCTCGGGGCCGCGCGCGACCAGCTTCTTAAAGGTTGGATGCTCACGCAACAGGGCCGATGGTCCGATGCGCTGCCGGTGCTGCTCGGGGCCGACCGCACCTTGCGCACCTGGGGTACCCCGCAGGACCGCTGTCGCGTGCTGCGCGATGTGGCAGCGACCTATGGTGCGCTGGGCCATTGGGGGCAGGCCGCGCCTCATCTGGCCATGGCCGAGGACCTGGCCTGGCGGAACGGCCTTCGCACCGAGCGACCCGCGTTGATGGACCTTCGGATCCGTATGCTGGAGTCCGGGGGGCGCACCGCCGAAGCACTTGCCGTGGCCAGGCATCTGATCGCGCTGAACGATTCCCTGTTGCACCAGGAGGTCTGCGGGCGCATCGCCACCAGCATGGCCATGCACGAGACCGGTGCGCGACGCGAGGAGATGGAAGGCCTCAAGGCCCGGAACGCCGAGCTCGAGCACACCATATCCGAAGGCAGGTCACGCGGTCGCTGGTGGCTCGGCCTCATCGCCCTGCTGGTCCTGGTGGCCTTGGTGGCCCTGCGGGGCCTCCGTTTCAACCGCCGGGCGAAGCGCCTGGTGCGGGTCCAGTTGGATCGCATCCGCGACCTGAACGAGCAACTGCGCCAGGCGCGGATCGAGCTTCAGCGGCAGCAGGCGCGACTGACCGAATCCATGCTGAACGACGAGGAGAAGGAGCTTCGCCTGAAGGAGGTGCATCACCGCGTGAAGAACAACCTGCAGGTGGTGAACACCCTCCTGCGGATGCAGGCGCTGCACCTGGGCGATCCGCGCCTGGACGAAGCCTTCCGCGAGGCGCAGGGGCGCGTGCTGAGCATGGCTCTCGTGCATGAGCATATCTACAAGGTGGGCGACCTGAGCCGCGTGAACGTGAAGGCCCACGTGCTGGCCCTGGCCGAAGGCGTGCTCGCCAGCCATGGGTTGCGCGACCGGGTGCGGCTCGACCTGCGCATCACGATGGAGCGGGCGAGCGTGGAGACGCTCATCCCCCTGAGCCTGCTGTTGAACGAGCTGCTCACCAACGCAGCGAAGCATGCCTTCACCGGGCGGGACCAGGGCATGCTGCGCGTGGACATCCGGCGGCTGCCCGACGGCCGATGCGAGCTGACCTTCAGCGATGACGGTCATGGCATGCCGCATGAGCGCCTGTTCGAGGGGCATTCCTTCGGGATGGAGCTGATCCGCACGCTGACCGAGCAGTTGGACGGCTCCATCCGCCTGCTCAAGGGCGAGGGCACCACCTTCGAGCTCACGTTCGTAGGCGATCGCGAGCGGCTGCGGGCCGCCTCCTGAGGCCCCGTCGCACCCCGTACATTCGCGCCGCCCCATACGGGCGATCCGCACACGTGAACGACTTCCAATCGCTCGGCCTCGGCGACGAGCTGCTCGAAGGGCTTGATGCCATGGGCATCCGCAAGCCCACCCCCATCCAGGCCCAGGCCATCCCCGCCGCCATCGAGGGCCGGGACGTGATCGCCTGCGCGCAGACCGGCACCGGCAAGACCGCCGCCTTCCTGCTCCCGCTGATCGACACCATCTACACCTACAAGCCCAAGGTGGAGGGCAGCATCCGCGGCCTCGTGATCGTGCCCACCCGCGAGCTCGCCCTGCAGATCGACCAGCAGCTGCAGGCCATCGCCTACTTCACGCCGATCACCTCCATCCCCATTTACGGCGGCACGGACGGGGCGAGCTTCGACCAGCAGAAGGCCGCCCTGGTGGGCGGTACCGAGATCATCATCGCCACCCCCGGCAAGCTGCTCAGTCACCTGAACCTGGGCTATGTGCCCACGCAGGGCCTGGAGTTCCTGGTGCTCGACGAGGCCGACCGGATGCTGGACATGGGTTTCATCGACGACATCAAGCGCATCATCAAGTTCATGCCCGCCGAGCGTCAGACGCTGATGTTCAGCGCCACCATGCCCCCCGCCATCCGTGAACTGGCCAGGCAGGTGCTGAAGGACCCGGTGGAGATCACCATCGCGTTGAGCAAGCCGGCCGAGGGCGTGGACCAGCAGGCCTACGTGATCTACGAGACGCAGAAGGCGCCCATCCTGGAGCACATCCTCCGCACCAGCGAGGCCACGAGCATCATCGTGTTCGCCGGCAAGAAGATCGAGGTGCGCAACCTCGCCCGCCACCTGCAGAAGCGTGGTTTCAATGCGCAGGGCATGCACAGCGACCTGGAGCAGAGCGAGCGCGAGGAGGTCATGCTGGCCTTCCGCAACCGCAAGCTGCGCATCCTGGTGGCCACGAACGTGGTGAGCCGGGGCATCGACATCGACGACATCGACCTGGTGGTCAATTACGACGTGCCCTCGGACCCCGAGGACTACGTGCACCGCGTGGGGCGCACGGCCCGTGCCGCCCGCAAGGGCCAGGCGGTCACCTTCGTCAATGAGAAGCAGATG
>JBIJCH010000379.1:0-2855 GCA_044344815.1 Flavobacteriales bacterium
TCGGAGACGCCCGACCCCTTGGGCAGCTACTTCGCCTACAGCTACAACTTCACCCAGTTCCCCGACTACCCCAAGTACAGTGTGTGGTGGGACGGGTACTACATGACCTCCAACTCCAACCGCACGGCGGTGGTGTTCGACCGGGTGAAGATGCTCGCCGGCGACCCCACGGCCGGCGTGGTGGGCCTGAGCGCGCCCGGCATCATCAGCAGCGGCTTCCGCAGCGTGCTGCCCGCCGATGCCGACGGCGACCTTCCCCCCGCAGGCACCCCGTGCTACTTCTTCAACCTCGAGGACGATGCCTGGGGCGCCCCCCAGGACCGCATCAAGGTGTATGAGATGAGCGTGGACTGGACCACCCCGGCGAACACCACCATCACCACCAGCCAGACGCTGGCCACCGAGCCCTTCGACACCAACTTCGGCAGCGGCTTCAACAACATCAGCCAGCCCGGCACCACGCAGAAGCTGGACGCCATCCCCGGCGTGCTGTATTTCCGCGCCCAGCACACCCGCTGGGTGGGCTACAACAGCGTGGTGCTATGCCATGTGGTGGATGTGAACGGCGCGAACCGCGCGGGCATCCGCTGGTACGAGCTGCGCGATGCCGACGATGGCAACTGGGCCATCCACCAGCAGGGCACCTGGTCGCCCGATGGCGGCAGCCGCTGGCTGGCCAGCATCGCCATGGACGCCAACGGCAACATCGGCCTGGGTTACAGCCACACCGATGAGACCGCGGGCCTCTTCCCCGGCCTGCGGTACACCGGCCGCTACGCCAACGACCCGCCGGGACAGATGACCGTGCCCGAGGTGGTGGCCCAGACCGGCGGTGACTTCCAGACCGGCATCAACCGCTACGGTGATTACGCGCACATGAGCCTCGACCCCAACGGCAGCACCTTCTGGTTCACCGGGGAGTACCTGAGCACGAGCGGACAGCCCCGCACGCGCATCTTCTCCTTCGACCTGCAGGCCACGGTGGGGCTCGATGAGCAGGCCGCCACCGCCGCGCCCGGCCTTGCCGCGCGGCTTAACGGGCAGCTGCTGGAGCTCACCCTTACGGACGCGCCGAACGACGGGCCCCTGCAGCTGGACCTCATCGCCATGGACGGCCGCGTGGTGCGCAGCGGGCGCGCCGTGGTGTCCGGCGGACGTTGGAACGGCACCGTCGACGTTTCCGACCTTGCACCCGCCATCTACTTCGCCCGTGTGGGCGATGCCGGCTTCCAACGCGTGCACCGCTTCGTGCTCGACCGATGAACATCCCGACCGCTCCCCTCACCCTGCTGCTCGCCCTGGCCCTGGCCGGCTGCGGCAACACCAAGCCCGCCACCACCGAAGCCCCCGTCGAACCCGTGATCATGCACAGCGGCACGGTGACCATGAAGGGCGAGCGGGACGGCTGCCCCCTGTTGGTGATGCTCGATCCGGCCTCCAGCAAGCAGATGCTGATCCCCATCGGGCTGGATGACAAGTACCGGAAGGAGGGCCTCCAGCTGAAGTTCAGTTACCGCCTCTCCCGCGCCAGCAGCGGCGAATGCGGCAAGGGCACGCCGGCCATCCTGGAGGACATCACCGTGATCGGCCAGGTGCAGGTGCCCAAGCAGAACCTGCCGGACAAGTAGGTCAGTAGGCCTTCAACTTCGCCAGCGCCTGCTTGAAGCGGGCCTTGGGCAGGAAGTTCTGCTCCAGTTCCACAGCGAAGGGAACCGCCGTGTCCAGCGAGCCGATGCGCATCACCGGGGCGTCGAGCACCTCGAAGCACTCCTCGGCGATGGTGGCCGCGATCTCCCCACCGATGCCGCCCGTAAGGGTGTCCTCGTGCAGCACGATCACCTTGCCGGTGCGCCGCACGCTCTCCAGCACGGCCTCCCTGTCCCAGGGTAGCAGGCTGCGCAGGTCGATGAGGTCGGCGCTGATGGACGGGTCCTCGTTGAGCGCCTCCAGCGCCCAGTGCACGCCCATGCCGTAGGTGATGATGCTGATGTCGGTGCCCTCGCGCAGGCGGTTCGCCACGCCGATGGGCAGGGTGAAGAAGCCCTCGTTCACCGCCCCCGTGAGGCTGCGGTAGAGCATCTTGTGCTCGAAGTACATCACCGGATCCGGGTCCTCCAACGCCGCGCACAGCAGGCCTTTCGCATCGTTGGGGAAGGCGGGGTACACGATCTTGAGGCCGGGGGTCTTGAAGAACCACGCCTCGTTGCTCTGGCTGTGGAAGGGACCCGCGCCGGCACCCGCGCCGGTCGGCATGCGCACCACCACGTCGGCGTTCTGGCCCCAGCGCCAGTGCGCCTTCGCCAGGTTGTTGCAGATCTGCGTCATGCCCTCGCTCACGAAGTCGGCGAACTGCATCTCCACCATGCTCTTCATGCCGGCGATGCTCAGGCCCAGGCCGGTGCCCAGGATGGCGCTCTCGCACAGCGGGGTGTTGCGCACGCGGTCCTTGCCGAACTCGGCCACGAAGCCGTCCGTGACCTTGAAGGCGCCGCCGTACTCGGCGATGTCCTGGCCCATGAGCACCAGTTCGGGGTGGCGGCGCATGCTCTCGCGCAGGCCGTCGCTCACCGCCTCGATGAAGCGCATCTCCTTCGCGCCACCGGTGGCCGGGACCACGATGGGTGTGTTGTTGCTGTACACGTCGCGCAGCTCGGCGGCCGTGTCGGGCACCACGGGCGGCTCGCCGAAGGCGACCTCCACGGCGTCGGCGATCTCGGCCTTGATGCGCTTGCGCACGGCGTTCATGGCGGCCTCGTCGAGCACGCCGGTCTCCAGCAGCCAGCGCTCGTAGTTCACCACGGGGTCCTTCCGCTCCCACTCGGTGAAGAGCTCCTGCGGCACGTACTTGGTGCCGC
>JBIJCH010000252.1:0-4140 GCA_044344815.1 Flavobacteriales bacterium
TAGATCTGCTTGCGGATGGCGTAGGTGGCGCTGTCCATCCACATCTCGTCGTACTGCGGCACCTGGTAGTACGCGGGCCAGCCGGCCACGTTGGGCGGCTCGCCGATGGACTGGCCGCAATAGCCCATCAGCGCGTACACCTCGGTCCACACGCGGTACTGCGCCTCGGGCACGGTGGCGTCGGGCATGGGCATGTCCAGCTCGCGCAGGGTGCCCACCACGAAGTCGGCGGGGCTCTTCACCATGCACGCCACGATGTCGGCGCTGAAGAAGTGCTCGCTCGTGAACAGGGCCTCCAGCACGATGCGCATCTGGTCCGGCGCGCCCACGTTGTTGCGGAAGAGCTGCGCCAGCGGTTCGATGACGTCGGTCTCTGCCTGCGGGCTGATGTCGCCGTGCACGAAGAAGCGGTACAGCTCGCGGCAGATGTGCAGGCTCACCTCGTCCTTGGTGAAGATCATGTCGAGCAGCGCGTTCAGCTCGATCTGCCCGGCGTTCGGACCGGTGGCACCCTGCACCACCGTGTTGTTGAAGAAGCCGCTGAACTGCTTGTCGGTGCTGTCGTGCAGGAAGGGCACGAAGATGGTCTGCGGGATGATGGGGTTGCCGCCGTTCTGCAGCTGGATGGACCAGCCGGTGAGCACGCGCGCGGCGGCCTGCACGTCGGGTTCTGTGTAGCCGGTGCCTTCGCCCAGGGTGAAGAGCTCCATCAGCTCGCGGGCGTAGTTCTCATCGGGGCTGCCGGCCACGTTGAGGTAGCCGTTCAGGTAGATGAGCATCGCCGGGTCGGCGCTGATGGCGTACATCAGCTGGCGGAAGTTGCCGGTGGCGTTGTCGCGCAGCAGCTGGAGGTAGCGGTAGTAGGTCTCCCCCATCTGCACCACGCTGGCCTGGGTCACCAGCAGGTTGTGCCAGAAGAGCACGAGCTTCTCACGCAGGTTGCGCTCCTGGTGGATCATGAGGCCCACGTGCCACGCGCCCAGGCTCTGGCGCCGGGCGAAGCTGGGGTCGGGGTTCAGACCCAGGGCGCGCGGGGTGTTCACCCAGGTGCTGCCGAAGGGCACGTCGGGGTCGAGCAGCGAAGGATCGGGCGTGCCCCCGTTCGGCAGCCAGTAGGTCTTGAGCGGCGGGGAGGCCGTGGTGGTGTTCGTGAAGGTGAGCAGATCGGCCACCACCTGGTTCAGCGACATGCCGTTGAAGTGGGCCATGTCGCCGAGGGAGCAACCGAAGAGGCTGCGCCGCAGCAGGTGCCGCAGCTCGGGCGGGCCGAAGGGGCCGGTGTAGGGGGTGAGGGGCATGGGAGCGCGCTTCCGGTTCGTGGGATGGACCTCCGGGACGCCCGAAGGTTCGACCCCTCCGTGAACTTCATGCCAAGTTAGGGTGAAGCCCAAGGCAGGTGCGAACCGTTCGGCACGGATCGTCCACAGCCCCATCTTTGAGGTCCGCCTCCGCATGCATGCCCCGGCGGACGAAGCATGAAGCTCATCTCCTTCAACGTGAACGGCATCCGCGCCAGCGTGGGCAAGGGCCTCCACGACACGCTCACGCACCTCAACGCCGACATCCTCTGCTTCCAGGAGACCAAGGCCACGCCCGAGCAGGTGGCCGCGGCGCTTGCGGGTGTCAACGGATACCACGTGAACGCCTACGGCGCCGAGAAGCTCGGCTACAGCGGCACGGCCATCGCCAGCAAGGAGAAGCCCGCCAAGGTCGACTTCGGCATCGGCATGCCGGGGCACGATGATGAAGGCCGCGTGGTCACCTGCACCTTCAAGGAGGTCGTGGTGGTGTGCGTGTACACCCCCAACAGCGGCGAGGGCATGAAACGGTTGGACTATCGCGGGGAGTGGGACGCGGCCTTCCGCAAGTACGTGACCAAGCTGGCGAAAGGGAAGCTGCCCGTGATCATCACCGGAGACCTCAACGTGGCGCACCGGCCCATCGACATCGCGCGGCCCAAGGAGAACTACAACAAGACCAGCGGCTACACGCAGCAGGAGATCGACGGCATGGACGCCCTGATCAAGGCCGGCTTCGTGGACACCTACCGCCACCTGCACCCCGAGACCGTGAAGTACAGCTGGTGGAGCCAGCGCTTCGGCGCGCGGGCCAAGAACGTGGGCTGGCGCATCGACTACGTGCTCGTGAGCCAGGGCTTCGAGGCGAAGGTGAAGGACGCCTTCATCCTCAACGAGGTGATGGGCAGCGACCATTGCCCGGTGGGGATCGTGTGGTAGGCCGCCTGACCGATCATTGACACTTGACACTTGTCACTTGTCACTTCCTGCCTAGCCCCCCTCAAGATCACATCCCCTTGTTCATAGCCTGTGCGCACGCCACTTGATCGCCGATCGGCCCGATCCTAGTTTCGGCCCCCATGGCCAAGCGGGGTGCGAAACACATCCGGGTGGCGGAGCTGTTCGCGGGCGTGGGCGGCTTCCGCGTGGGCCTGGAGCGCGCCGGCAAGGCCTTCCACGTGGTGTTCAGCAACCAGTGGGAGCCCAGCACCAAGCGGCAGGACGCCAGCGACATCTACGTGGCGCGCTTCGGAGAGGAGGGCCACAGCAACACGAACATCGCCGAGGTCGCCGCGAAGGACATCCCGGATTTCGACCTTTTGGTTGGCGGATATCCATGCCAGGACTACTCGGTCGCACGTACGCTCAGCCAGGCCAAAGGCCTTGAAGGAAAGAAGGGTGTGATGTGGTGGCAGATCCACCGGATCCTGAAGGAGAAGAAGCGCAAGCCCTCCTACCTGTTGCTCGAGAACGTGGACCGGCTGCTGAAATCGCCCGCGCAGCAACGGGGCCGCGACTTCGCCATCATGCTCGCCTCGCTGGCCGACCTGGGCTACGTGGTGGAATGGCGCGTGGTGAACGCCGCGGACTACGGCATGCCGCAGCGCCGCCGCCGGGTGTTCTTCCTGGGCTACCACAAGGACACCGCGCTGGCCAAGGTCATCCGCAAGGCGAAGGATCCGCTGGGCTGGATGCTCGACGATGGCGTGATGGTGCAGGCCCTGCCCGCCGTGCTGAAGCACCCGCACGAGCCCGAGCTCTTCCCCATCGCCGGCGACCTGGCCGAGATCAGCGCGCGCTTCAACGCGAAGGAGCGCCGCGGCACCAGTCCCTTCCTCAACACCGGTCTCATGATCGACCGCAAGGTGTGGACCGTGGACACCATGGCCGCGTACGACGGGCCCTTCACCACGCTCGGCGACATCCTGCAGCACGGCACCATCCCGAAGAAGTTCCTGATCCCGAAGGCGCAGGTGGCCAAGTGGACCTACCTGAAGGGCGCCAAGAACGAGCAGCGTGTGAACAAGGGCAGCGGCGCCGCCTACAAGTACTCCGAAGGCGCCATGGCCTTCCCCGACCCGCTGGACAAGGCCTCGCGCACCATCATCACTGCGGAAGGCGGCAGCACCCCCAGCCGCTTCAAGCACGTGGTGAAGGACGCGAAGGGCCGCCTGCGCCGCCTCACGCCCGTGGAGCTCGAACGCCTCAACATGTTCCCCGACGACCACACCAAGGGTGCCACCGACGAACGCCGCGCCTTCCTCATGGGCAACGCGCTGGTCACCGGCATCGTGGAGCGCATCGGGCGCGAGCTGGCGGAACGGGACAGGAGTGGCGAGTAGCGAGTTATGAGTGGATACCGCTGCCGCCTGGTACTCACCACTCGCTACTCGCCACTCGCTACTCGCCACTCGCTACTCGCCACTCAAGCACGATCGACCAACCCTTGACGCAACAGCCATGAAGTCCCTCCTCCGCCTCGAAGAGCTCGCGCAGTTCCTGGCCTGCCTGCTGCTGCTGGTGATGAACGCGGTGCCCTGGTGGGCCTACCTGCTGTTGCTGCTCGGGCCGGACATCGGCATGCTGGGCTACCTCGTGAACACACGTGTGGGCGCCATCACCTACAACCTCTTCCACCACAAGGGCATGGCGCTGCTGGTGGCGGCCGCGGCGCTCATCAGCGACCTGCTCAGCCTCGCCATGGCCACGCCCGAGATCGGCCAGGCGCTCCTGCTCGCGTCCATCATCCTCTTCGGCCACAGCTGCATGGACCGCGTGTTCGGCTACGGCCTCAAGTTCGGCGACCACTTCCAGCACACGCACCTGGGGTGGATCGGGAAGG
>JBIJCH010000370.1:0-2919 GCA_044344815.1 Flavobacteriales bacterium
CAAGGCCCTCATCGAAGCCGAGCTCGAGGCCCAGAAGAAGCAGATCATCTGTGGATTGGAGAAGGGCCAGGTGCTCGAGGGTACCGTCAAGAACATCACCAGCTACGGCGTGTTCGTGGACCTCGGCGGTGTCGACGGTCTGATCCACATCACCGACCTGAGCTGGGGCCGCGTAAGCCACCCCGAGGAAGTGGTGAAGCTGGACGAGAAGATCAACGTGGTGATCCTGGACTTCGACGACGAGAAGCGCCGCATCGCCCTGGGTCTGAAGCAGCTGCAGGCGCACCCCTGGGACGCGCTGAGCGCCGAGATGAACGTGGGCGACAAGGTGAAGGGCAAGGTGATGGTGATCACCGACTACGGCGCGTTCGTGGAGGTGGCCCCTGGCGTGGAGGGTCTGCTGCACGTGAGCGAGATGAGCTGGAGCCAGCACCTGCGCAGCCCGAAGGACTTCCTGAAGGAGGGCCAGGAGATCGAGTGCCAGATCCTGAACATCGACCGCGAGGAGCGCAAGATGAGCCTGGGCATGAAGCAGCTGTCGCCCGATCCCTGGGCCGACATCGAGTTCAAGTACCCGGTGGGCAGCCGCCACACGGCCAAGGTGCGCAACTTCACCCACTTCGGCATCTTCGCCGAGCTGGAGGAGGGCGTCGACGGCCTCATCCACATCAGCGACCTCAGCTGGACCAAGCGCATCAAGCACCCCAGCGACTTCTGCAAGGTGGGCGATGAGATCGAGGTGCAGGTGCTGGAGGTGGACAAGGACAACCGCCGCCTGAGCCTGGGCCACAAGCAGGTGGAGGAGAACCCCTGGGAGGTGTTCGCCACCACCTTCACCGTGGGCAGCGTGCACGAGGGCACCATCGTGGGCCGCAATGGCCAGAACTTCGTGGTGGCCCTGCCCTACGGCGTGGAAGGCAGCCGCCAAGCACCTGAAGAAGGCCGACGGCTCCAAGGCGGAGCTCGAGGAGAAGCTTCCCTTCAAGGTGCTCGAGTTCAACGGCGAAGCCCGCCGCATCGTGCTGAGCCACACCCGCACCTTCGAGGAGGGCGACGACAGCGCCGAGCTCGGCACGCCGGCCGCCAAGCGCGGTGGCCGCAAGGCCGCTGGCGAGGAAGCCGGTCAGAGCGCCAGCGTGAAGAGCGTCAACGAAAAGGTGGAGAAGTCCACCCTCGGCGACCTCGGCGTGCTCAGCGACCTGAAGAGCGCCATGGAGAACAAGGAGCGCGGCAAAGGCGCCAAGAACGAGGAGGAGGGCGCCGAATAAGCGTCGTTCCCGTGAACACACGATGGAAGCCCTGCCGCAAGGCGGGGCTTCCGCGTGAACGGGGGTGTCTATCTTCGCCACCGATGCAGCCGGTAACACTGCTTGGTCCACAGGCCTTCGGGCTCACCATCGACCGGCTCTGCCACCAGCTCATCGAGGACCACGGCGACCTGCGCAACGTGGCGCTCATCGGGCTGCAGCCGCGCGGGGTGTTCGTGGCGCGCCGCCTGCGCACCCGCCTGGCCCGCATCGTGGGCGGGGAGCACCTGGCCTACGGCGAGCTCGACATCACCTTCCACCGCGACGACTTCCGCCATCGCGCCGTCACCGCAGCCCCCAGCGCCACCGACATCGCGTTCAGCCTCGATGGCAGGCATGTGGTGCTGGTGGACGATGTGCTCTACACGGGCCGCAGCATCCGCGCCGGCCTCGACGCGCTGCTCAGCTTCGGCCGCCCCGCCGGCGTGCAGCTGCTCGTGCTGGTCGACCGCCGCTTCAGCCGCGAGCTGCCCATCCAGCCCGACTACGTCGGCAAGTGGGTGGACAGCATCGCCGGCCAGCGCGTGGCCGTGGAATGGAAGGAGGCCGATGGCCAGGACCGCATCCTCTTGACCCAGCAGCCCGGATGAGCCCGCACGCCAAGAACGCCGCGCCCGCCAGCGACCAGCTGAGCACCGATCACCTGCTCGGCATCGCCGACCTCAGCGCGGCCGACATCGAGCTCATCTTCCGCACGGCCGACGGCTTCAAGGAGGTGCTGGACCGCCCCATGAAGAAGGTGCCCTCGCTGCGCGACATCACCATCGCCAACCTCTTCTTCGAGAACAGCACACGCACCCGCATCAGCTTCGAGCTCGCCGAGAAGCGCCTCAGCGCCGACGTCATCAACTTCAGCAGCTCCAGCAGCAGCACCAAGAAGGGAGAGACCCTCGTGGACACGGTGAACAACATCCTGGCCATGAAGGTGGACATGGTGGTGATGCGCCACCCCGACCCCGGCGCCGCCGTCTTCCTGAGCCGCCATGTGGACGCCCGCATCGTGAACGCCGGCGACGGCACGCACGAGCACCCCACCCAGGCCCTGCTCGATGCCTACAGCATCCGGGAGAAGCTCGGCCGGGTGAAAGGGGTGAAGGTGCTCATCGTGGGCGACATCCTCCACAGCCGCGTGGCCCTCAGCAACATCCTGTGCCTGCAGAAGCTCGGGGCCGAGGTGATGCTCTGCGGGCCCACCACCCTGATGCCGAAGCACGTGGACAGCCTGGGCGTGCGGGTGGAGCACGACCTGGACAGGGCGCTTCGCTGGTGCGACGTGGCCAACATGCTGCGCATTCAGCTCGAGCGGCAGGGCAGCGACGGCATCGCCAACTTCCCCAGCCTGCGCGAGTACAGCATGCTCTTCGGGCTCGACCGGGAGCGCTACGAACGCATCGGCAAGGACATCGTGATCATGCACCCCGGCCCTATCAACAGGGGGGTGGAGATAACTTCCGAGGTCGCCGACCACGCCAACAGCATCATCCTGGAACAGGTGGAGAACGGCGTGGCCGTAAGGATGGCGGTGCTCTACCTGCTGGCCATGCGCATCCCGCGCGCGCCACAGGCATAAGGTTCTCGCGGGCCCTCCGCCTTTGAAGGCCGTGATTATCTT
>JBIJCH010000253.1:0-4121 GCA_044344815.1 Flavobacteriales bacterium
GCCAGCCGGTGACCTCGGTGAGCGCCAGCGGCGTGGCCGTGGTGAGCGACTCGCCCGACATCGCCAACGCCCGCATCACCTTCGCCAACGGCTGCGTGGCCAACCTCACCGCCAGCCGCATCAGCCTGAAGAGGATGCGCAAGACCCGCTTCTTCCAGCGGGACGCCTACGTGAGCGTGGACATGCTCACCAAGGAGGCCGAGATCGTGCGCATGCGCACTGTGGAGCGGCCGGACCCCTTCGCGGTCACCATCGACCTGGGCCAGGGCCGGGGCTTCCGCGAGATCGCCTTCGACAGACCCGAGGTGCCGGCCTCCAACGCCATCCGCGAGGAGCTGGCCGCCTTCGCCCGGGCGATCCGTGGCGGCACCACCCCCGAGGTGAGCCTGCAGGACGGGGTGCAGGCCCTGTCGCTGGCACACCAGGTGCTGGCCGCCATGCAGGAGAACCTTCGCAACGTGACCACCGCGCCCCTGCCATGAACACCGCACGGCACCCGCTGCCCGTCCTCCTGCTCGTTTCAGCACTGGCCGCCACGTCGTGCAAGAAGGACGGCGGCGTTCCGGCCTACCTGCAGCTGCAGCCCATCACCATGACCACCGTGCAGGGCGAGGGCACTGACCGCCACCGCATCACCGAGGTGTGGGCCTACGCCAACGACCAGTTGCTGGGCGTGTGGGAGGCCGAAGGCCGCATCCCCGTGCTCGCCGAAGGCCCCACCGACATCAAGATGATCGCCGGCGTGCGGCGCAATGGCGTGCTCAACGACCGCATACAGTACCCTTTCCTGGCCACCTACGGCACCGAGGCCGACCTGGGCCCCGAGCTCACCACACCCGTGGCGCCGGTCTTCTCCTATTTCCCCGATCTCGTGTTCTGGATCGAGGACTTCGACGGCAACGGGTTCCAGTTCGAGCGCGAGGCCGACAGCGATACGCTGCTGTACGTGTGGGACACCATCCAGAACCCCGTGAGCGAGATCTACGAGGGCCGGGCGAGCGGCGCCTTCTTCGTGGACGCGCAGCGGCCCTACTTCAGTTACGTGTACGACGGCGACGCCTTCGATGTGGACGTGAGCGACCCCTGCTGGATGGAGGTGCACTACCGCAGCGACATGCGTTTCCTGGTGGGCGTGTACGTCACCAGCAGCGGCGGACCGGTGGAGCGCATCCCGTACCTGTATGTGAGCCCCACCAAGCGCGAGGACGGTTCGATGCCGTGGAACAAGATCTACATCGACCTGCAGAGCGCGTGGCCGTTCACGGGCGTGACCGACCGCAAGTTCTACATCGAGGCCAGCCTGCCCTCGGGGCAATCCACCGGCACCGTGTACCTCGACAACATCAAGGTGATCCACCGGTGAAGGACAGGCGCGGGCAGGTGGCGAAGTACGCGGCGGCCGACCTGCTCGGCACGGCCGCGGCGTGGACCCTGTTCCACATCTTCCGCAAGGCCTACCTGGAGCCGATCAAATACGGGTACCCGGTGGGCATCCGGTTCGACGGGCCCTTCTGGTGGGCGCTGCTGGTGGTGCCGCTCTTCTGGTCGGGCCTCTACCTCAGCATCGGCGGTTACAGTGACGTGTACCGGCGCTTCCGCATCAAGGAGCTGGGGCAGTGCCTGCTGATCAGCCTGCTGGGCACGGTGGTGATCTTCTTCGCGCTGCTGCTGGACGATGAGGTGGCCGGCTACCGGTACTACTACCGCTCGTTCCTGGCGCTGTTCCTGCTGCACTTCGCCATCACCTTCACCCTGCGCTTCCTGCTCACCAGCCGCACGGTGAAGCGCGTGCACGACCGGGTGATCGGCTTCAACACCGTGCTGGTGGGCGGCAACGAGCGGGCCCTGGCGATCCACCAGGAGATCGAGGGCATGCCCAAGAGCCCCGGCAACCGCTTCGTGGGTTTCGTGAGCGTGAACGGCGGCGACCAGCAGCTGGGCAACACCGGCCTGCCGCGACTGGGCAAGTGGACGGACCTGCGGAAGGTGATCGGCGAGCACCAGGTGGAGGAGGCCATCATCGCCGTGGAGAGCGGCGAGCACGCCCACATCAGCCGCATCATCAACGAGCTGGAGGGCACCGATGTGCGCATCAAGATCATCCCCGACATGTACGACATCATGGCGGGGAGCGTGAAGATGACCAGCATCTTCGGAGCGCCGCTGATCGAGGTGAACCCGCAGATCATGCCCGCGTGGCAGTTCGCGCTCAAGCGGCTCATCGACATCGTCTTCAGCGCGGTCGCCCTGCTGCTGCTCTCCCCCTTCCTCCTGGCGATCGCAACACTGGTGAAGACCTCCAGTCCGGGACCGGTGTTCTTCCGCCAGGAACGCATCGGCCGGTACGGCAGGCCCTTCCGCATCATCAAGTTCCGCAGCATGTACTGCGATGCGGAGAAGGCCGGTCCGCAGCTGAGCAGCGCCACCGACCCGCGCATCACGCCCATCGGCCGGTTCCTGCGGCGCACCCGGCTGGACGAGCTGCCCCAGTTCTGGAACGTGCTGAAGGGCGACATGAGCCTGGTGGGCCCTCGGCCCGAGCGCCAGTTCTTCATCGACCGCATCATGGAGGTGGCCCCCCACTACCGCCACCTGCACAAGGTGCGCCCCGGCATCACCAGCTGGGGCCAGGTGAAGTTCGGCTACGCCGAGAACGTGGACCAGATGGTGCGCCGCCTGAAGTACGACATCCTCTACATCGAGAACATGAGCCTGGCGGTGGACCTGAAGATCCTCGCCTACACCGTGCTCATCATGCTCAAGGGCGACGGCAAGTGACCGCCGCCTAATTTCACGCCCCTTCCCCATGAAGAACATCTCCGTCATCGGTGCCGGCCAGATGGGCAACGGCATCGCCCACGTGTTCGCCCAGGGCGGATACCGCGTCACCCTCATCGACATCGCGCAGGACCGGCTGGACAAGGCCGTGGCCACCATCGCGAAGAACATGGACCGCCAGGTGGCCAAGGGCGGCCTCACCGAGGAGCAGAAGCAGGCCGCGCTGGCCAACATCGCCACCAGCACCGAGCTGGCCGCCGGGGTGAAGGCCGCCGACCTGGTGGTGGAGGCCGCCACCGAGAACGTGGACCTGAAGCTGGGGATCTTCAAGGACATCGATGCCAACGCCCCCGCGGGCTGCATCCTGGCCACCAACACCAGCAGCATCAGCATCACGCGCATCGCGGCGGTCACCGGCCGGCCGGCCCAGGTGATCGGCATGCACTTCATGAACCCCGTGCCCGTGATGAAGCTGGTGGAGGTGATCCGCGGCTACAACACCACCGACGCCGTCACCAAGGCCATCATGGACCTGAGCACCGCCATCGGCAAGGTGCCCGTGGAGGTGAACGACTACGCCGGCTTCGTGGCCAACCGCATCCTGATGCCCATGATCAACGAGGCCATCGAAACGCTCTTCCAGGGCGTGGGCGGCGTGGCCGAGATCGATACGGTAATGAAGCTGGGCATGGCGCACCCGATGGGTCCGCTGCAGCTCGCCGACTTCATCGGGCTCGACACCTGCCTGGCGATCATGCGGGTGCTGCACGAGGGCTTCGGCAACCCGAAGTACGCCCCCTGCCCCCTGCTGGTGCAGATGGTGACCGCGGGCAAGCTGGGCGTGAAGAGCGGCGAGGGCTTCTACCAGTACACCGCCGGCAGCAAGGACCTGGTGGTGGCACCGGCGTTCGCGAAGTGAGCATACGCGAAGCCTCCGCAGCTGACATCCCGGTCATCCAGGCCATCGCCCACGCGACCTGGCCCGTGGCCTACACGGGCATCATCACGACCGCACAGATCGCCTACATGCTCGACCTGATGTACGGCATGCCGGCGCTGCAGGCCCAGTTCGGCCCGAAGGGACACCGTTTCCTGATCGCCGAACGCGATGGCAGCGCCATCGGTTTCGCCGGCTTCGAGCACGGACACACGCCGGCGCGGTCGCGGCTTCACAAGCTGTACGTGCTGCCCGCGGCGAAGGGCACCGGTGTCGGGCATGCGTTGCTGGATGCGGTGCTCACGGAGGCCTTGAAGGCCGGGGACGACGCCGTGGAACTGAACGTGAACAAGCACAATCCGGCGAAGGACTTCTACCTGAGCCACGGGTTCACCATCGAACGGGA
>JBIJCH010000254.1:0-4115 GCA_044344815.1 Flavobacteriales bacterium
CCGTGATGCGCTCGCTGCCAACCTCACCTACCGCAGGCAGTGGGTCGGCTTCGATGGTGCTCCCACCACCCAGTTGTTCAGTGTGCATACGCCCCTGAAGGGCCGTCGCCTCGGCCTGGGCATCCAGGTCTACGATGACCGCATCGGGGTGAGCCGCGAGACCGGCGTGCTCACCAACTACGCCTACCGCATCCCCTTCCGGAAGGGACGGCTCCAGTTCGGCCTGGGCGCCGGCGTGAGCATGCTGCAGGCCAACTGGAGCAGCGTGGCCCTGCAGGACCGCACCGACGTGACCTACGCCACCGACAGCCGCGGCGACCTGAGGCCCGAGCTCAGCGGCGGCATCTTCTATTACAAGAAGCTCTTCTACATCGGCGCCAGCGTGCCCTTCGCCATGGCCCACACGTGGGACCCCGAGGACGCGCGCTGGAGCATGTCCACCAGGGCCGACCAGTTGCAGCCCATGCTCACGGGGGGGTACCTGGTGACCCTGAACAAGGCCCTGAAGTTGAAACCGAGCACCCTGATCCGCTACCAGCAGGCATCGGGCATCCAGGCCGACCTGAACGCCAACCTCATCATCAGGGATAAGGTGTGGACCGGTGTGAGCTACCGCACCGGCGATGCGGTGGTGGGCATGCTCGAAGTTCTGCCCACGCCCCAGTGGCGGTTCGGCTACGCCTACGACATGGGCCTGAACCGCCTCGCCCCCTATCATGCCGGCACCCACGAGCTCATGCTCCAGTATGAGTTCGGCTACCGGATCCGCGTACGTGACCCCCGCTACTTCTGATGCGCAGAACGACCACCCATATCGCACTCCATGTGATGGCACTTTCCGCCATGGCCCAGGAGCATTATGTGGTGGAGCCGCTGCGGATCGCGCCGGCCGCGGTGGACTACGCCCCGGTGCTGGTGGACAGCACGCTCGTCTTCTGCTCGCTGCGGCTTCAGAACGACATGGTGACCTACCGCAACGAGGCCACCGATGACACCTTCAGCGACCTGTACCGCATCGACCTTCGCGAGGGCCACGAACGCACACCGCATGCGATGGGCGATGCGCTCACCACCGCACTGCACGACGGGCCCGCCACCTTCACCGATGGCGGTCGCACGGTGTGTTTCACCCGCAACCTCCACGCCCTCCGCAAGCTCGCCAACACCAGGGCCACGGACGACCGCCTGGGCCTCTTCTTCTCGCACCGCATCGGCAGCGACTGGACGGTGCCCGAGCCGTTCCTTTACAATGGCGATGTCTACTCGGTGATGCACGCCACCATCAGCGCCGATGGCCGGCACCTGGTGTTCGCTTCCGACATGCCCGGCGGGCAGGGCGGCTTCGACCTGTACCGGTGCGAGCGTGACGGCGACGACTGGGACATCCCCGTGAACCTGGGCCCCGCGGTGAACAGCAGTGGCAACGATGTGTTCCCGTTCATCGCGGCGAACGGTACGCTGTATTTCTCCAGCGACCGACCGGGAGGTCTTGGCGGCCTTGACATCCTCCAGGCCGCATGGACCGGCAGGCGCTGGGACAGCCCACGGGCGCTGCCCGAACCGGTCAACTCCGCCGGCAACGACCTCGGGTACACATCCTACCCCACCGACCGGTCGGGATTCTTCAGCAGCGACCGCGACGGCGAGGACCGCATCCTGTCGTTCCGACGCATGATGCCTCTGTTCAGGGATTGTGCGGAACAACAGCCCAACAACTACTGCTACCAGTTCAAGGCCCCCGCCGATGCCTCCCTGGCCGGCCTTCCCCTGCGGGCTCGCTGGGACCTCGGTGACGGCAACGTGATCGACGGGGAACTGGCCGAGCATTGTTACAGCGCCCCCGGGCAGTACGCCGTGCGCCTGGACCTGGTGGACAGCATCAGCAACGACGTGTTCTTCTCGAAGGGCGTTCACGAACTGCCGATCGAGGACATCCGCCAGGCCTACATCACATCCCTTGACTCCATCCGCAGCGGACGGCGCATGACGATCACCGGGGCGCATTCCAACCTGCCCGGCTTCGGCATCGAGGAATACCATTGGGACCTGGGCGACGGTACGACGGCCACCGGCCGGTCGGTGGCGCACACCTGGCGCACGCCCGGCACCTATACTGTACGCCTGAGCGTGCTGGGCATGGACGCCGACGGGATCCACCTGAAAGAACATTGTGTCAGCCGCCCCCTGGCGGTGATCCAGCGGTTCGACGACATGGAGGACCCGCCCGTGGTCGCTCAGTACCAGGACGGTGCAGGGGCACTGCGATCGTTCACGTACCAGTCCCTTTCCTTCGAGGAGATGGGGCTCACCATCATCGAGGGAGAGGACGGCATCTTCAGCATCCAGCTCCTCGCGACCAAGGAACGTATATCGCTGGACGACCCGCGTTTTGCCGAGGTGCGCAGGCTGTACCGTGTGATCGAGCGCTACGACCCCGAGCGGGGCGTGTTCACCTACTCGGTGGGCGATTCGAAGGACCTGGCCGGGATCTATGAGGTCTATCGCAAGGTCAAGGACCTCATGTTCCTGGAAGCGGAGGTCGTGATGCTCGAGGCCGAGAACCTCACCGACCTGAGCTCACTAAGCCTTCTGAGCGAGGCTGAACTGGACAACGCGATGGTACGTGACCAGTACATCCTCTTCCACAGCGGCAAGGCCGATGTGCCTGACGCCTACATGCCACGCCTGGAGAAGCTCGCCGATCTGCTGCGCACACACCCCACGGCCAGTCTGGTGGTGGAGGCGCACACCGATGACGTTGGACGGAACGACCAGAACCTGAAGCTCTCGCAGCTCCGTGCGCAGCGCATCGTGGACAACCTGGTGCGGATGGGCATCGCCAGGGACCGCCTGGTGCCCGTGGGGCACGGGGAGAACCAGCCCATCGCCTCGAACGACGATGAGGCGGGGCGGGGCCTGAACCGCCGGGTCGAGTTCCGCATCAGCATGGACCGGGACCAGGCCTACAAGCGCCGCTGAGCGCGGCCGCGTCGCGAGCGCCGCAACAGTTGGTTACTTTGGAGCGTCCTCTCCCTGATGAAACGCTCCATCGCCGGCCTCGGCCTGCTGCTCGGCCTGTCGTTCAACCTGTTCGCACAGCGTGGACCCTCCTTCGTGGAGAACCGTGGACAGTGGCCTGAGGCCGTGACCCATCGGGCCGAACTGCCCGGCGCCACCATCTGGCTTGAACGCGGCGCAGTGCTCATCGACCGTTACGATGCCGGGGCGATGGAACGCATCGCCCATGCCCATGTGCACCCCGACGAGGGTGCGGCACCGCGCAGCGTGCAGCACCACACCCTGCGGCTGCGCTTCGCCGGGGCGTCCACCACCGGCCCTGTGGAAGCCATCGGGGTGCGACCCGGGGCCTACAACTACCTCATCGGCAACGACCCGCACCGCTGGGGCCGCAACGCGCATGCCTTCGCCGCCGTGGTGCAACATGCCATCCACCCCGGGATCGACCTGCGGATGCGCACCGAGGGGAACGCCTTCAAGTACGACCTGCTGCTCGCCCCCGGCAGCGATATCGACGATGTGCGGCTGGTGTATGAAGGCCAGGACGGGCTCACCATCGGTCCCGACCGGATCGAGGTGCGCACCGCCCTGGGCGCGATGATCGAGACGATCCCCCTGGCCTACCAGGAGGTGGACGGCCGACGCGTACCGGTGGACTGCCGGTATCGGGCACGGCCTGATGGCATCGGCTTCACCCTGGGCCCGCACGATCCGGCCCTGCCGCTCGTGATCGACCCCACCCTGTCCTTCAGCACCTACTCGGGCTCCTTCGCCAACAACTTCGGGTACACCGCCACCTTCGACCGCGACGGGTTCCTCTACAGCGGCAGTACCGCGTTCGGCCAGGGCTACCCCACCACCCTCGGCGCGTACCAGGTGACCCATGCCGGGGGCAACGGCCTGTTCGACGGCACCGACATCGCCCTCACCAAGTACGACACCACGGGCACCTTCCTGATCTGGAGCACCTACCTGGGCGGCAGCAGCGACGAACTGCCGCACAGCCTGGTGGTGAACGGCAACGATGAGCTCTTCGTCTTCGGCACCACCAGTTCGCCCAACTTCCCCGTCACCCCGAACGCCATCGACATCTCCTT
>JBIJCH010000256.1:0-4087 GCA_044344815.1 Flavobacteriales bacterium
ACCAACGACCCGACCTATCAGCGTATCGGCTGATACCCGCGACGGCCCCAACGCCCGGACGACCATACCCTTCACTTCGCCAACCACCAACGCAACACCATCCATGGAGACCATCAACATGCCCCGCATCGGGGACAAGGCACCCGACTTCGAGGCCAACACCACCCACGGTCCGCTCCGTTTCAATGATTACGCGAAGGACCACTGGGTGATCCTCTTCAGCCACCCGGCCGATTTCACGCCGGTGTGCACCACCGAGCTCACCGAGTTCGCGCGCCACAAGGCGTGGTTCTCCGAGCGCGGCACCAAGCTCATCGGCGAGAGCATCGACAGCATCCACAGCCACGTGGCCTGGGTGCAGAACGTGCGCGAGAAGACCGGTGTGTACATGGACTTCCCCATCATCGCCGACATCGACATGAAGGTGGCGAAGCTCTATGGCATGCTGCACGAGAACACCAGCAACACCGCTGCGGTGCGGGCCGTATTCTTCATCGATCCCAAGGGCGTCATCCGCCTGATCATGTACTACCCGCTGAACGTGGGCCGCAACATGGACGAGATCATGCGCGTGCTCGAGGCCATGCAGACGGCGGACCAGAACGCCTGCGCGATGCCGGTGAACTGGCGCAAGGGCGACAAGGTGATCGTGCCCGCGCCGAAGACGCTCCAGGAGCTCGATGCGCGCCTGTCCGACGAGAAGCTCGAGAAGGTCGATTTCTACCTCGCCAAGAAACAGCTTGCCTGATGAGCCGCAGTCAACTCATTGACCGCGGCTTCACGCGCATCCTGCTGCCCGGCCTCGTACTGCTCCTTGGCTGCGGCTCACCCGGGAACACCGCCACCCTCGGTCCCCAGGCCTTCCAGCAGGCCATCACGCCCCAGGCGCAGCTCATCGATGTGCGCACACCGGCCGAGTTCGCGGAGGGCCATCTGGTGGGAGCGCGCAACCTCGACTGGACCGGCGGTGCCTTGGAGACCGCCATGCCCGGGCTTGACAAGGGCGCTCCGGTCCTGCTCTATTGCGCTTCGGGCCGTCGCAGCGCCGCAGCACGCGAGGCCATGCAGGTGGCCGGCTTCAGCGATGCGAAGGACCTGGAGGGAGGGATACGTGCGTGGAGCGGAGCCGGTCTTCCCGTGGAGCGATAGCCTGCTTGCCAACGGCGCATCTCATGGGTGTTCATTAGTTTGGCGGGTAACCAATAGACCCGTCCCATGAAGATCATCCGCCGTTCCCTGCTGCTGCTCACCCTGGGCAGCATCACGCTTACGCAGACAGGCTGCTTCGGCACCTTCGCGCTCACCCGCAAGGCCTACAACTGGCACGACGGGGTGAGCAACAACAAGTTCGTGAAGTCGTTGCTCCTGTGGATACCCATGGCCTTGGTGTATGGCATCACGGGCATGCTGGACGCCGTGATCTTCAACCTCATCGAGTTCTGGAGCGGGAGCAACCCCATCTCGATGAACGAGGGCGACCATGAGATGCAACTGGCCACCATCGATGGGGTGGACTACCGGATCGACGCCACCAAGGACACCTTCACCACCACCCAGCTCACCGGCGACAAGGCCGGCGAGGTGCGGGTCCTGAAGTTCGACCGGGCCACCCGCACGTGGAACTACACCGACAGCAAGGTCTGCGGCCAGCCCGTGATGACCTTCCTCGACGGCAATGCCGAGGTGGTGCGTGTGTACACGGAGAACGGCACCAAGGAGATCAGCGCCGGCGACCTTGCGAACGCTGATGCCCTGCGTGCCAAGCTGGTCGCGTGCGGCAGCGAAGAACTCGCCTGTGCGAACTAAGGCACGCGCGTTCCTGAACGAAGAAGCCCGGAGGTTGCTCCGGGCTTCTTCGTTCAGCTGGGGCGGGAGCGGCATCAGCCCTCGCTGCACATCTTCGCCGGGTCCACCCACTTGTCGAAGTCCTCTGCGGTGACGTGGCCGAGCGCGATGGCGGCCTCCTTCAGCGTGGTGCCCTCCTTGTGCGCCTTCTTGGCGATCTCGGCCGCCTTGTAGTAGCCGATGTGCGGGTTGAGGCTCGTCACCAGCATCAGCGAGTTCTCCAGGTGGCGCTTGATCACCGGGCGGTTCGGCTCGATGCCCTCCGCGCACTTGTCGTTGAAGCTCACGCAGGCGTCACCGATCAGACGGGCGCTCTGCAGCACGTTCGCAGCGATCAGCGGCTTGAACACGTTCAGCTCGAAATGGCCGTTGCTGGCCCCGATGCCCACCGCCACGTCGTTGCCCATCACCTGGGCGGCCACCATGGTGAGCGCCTCGGGCTGGGTGGGGTTCACCTTGCCGGGCATGATGGATGAACCGGGCTCGTTATCGGGGATCACGATCTCGCCGATGCCGCTGCGCGGACCACTGCTGAGCATGCGGATGTCGTTGCCGATCTTCATCAGGGAGACCGCGAGACGCTTCAGCGCGCCGCTCAGTTCCACCATGGCATCGTGGGCGGCCAGCGCCTCGAACTTGTTGGGGGCCGTGACGAAGGGCAGGCCAGTGAGCTCGGCGATCTTCTTCGCCACGAGCACGCTGTAGCCCTTGGGGGCATTGAGGCCGGTGCCCACGGCCGTGCCGCCGAGCGCCAGTTCGCGCACCATCTCCAGCGCATTGTTCACCGCGCGCAGGCCATTGTCCAACTGCTGCACGTAGCCGCTGAACTCCTGGCCCAGCGTGAGCGGCGTGGCGTCCATGAAATGCGTGCGGCCCGTCTTCACCACGTCCTGGAAGGCCGTGGCCTTCTTCGCCAGCGTGTCGCGCAGCTTCCTCACCCCGGGGATCGTCACCTCCACCGTGAGCTTGTAAGCTGCGATGTGCATGGCCGTGGGGTAGGTGTCGTTGCTGCTCTGGCTCTTGTTGACGTCGTCGTTGGGGTTGAGCACCTTCTGCTCGTCGGTGAGCTTGCCGCCGTTGAGCACGTGCGCGCGGTAGGCCACCACCTCGTTCACGTTCATGTTGCTCTGCGTGCCGCTGCCGGTCTGCCAGATGACCAGCGGGAACTGGTCGTCCAGCGCGCCCGTGAGGATCTCATCGCACACGCGGCCGATGAGGTCGCACTTCTCCTGCGGCAGCTTGCCCAGCTCCAGGTTGGTGAGGGCGGCGGCCTTCTTCAGGTAGGCGAAGGCGTGCACGATCTCACGCGGCATGCTGCCCGGCGGACCGATCTTGAAGTTGTTGCGGCTGCGCTCGGTCTGCGCACCCCAGTACTTGTCGGCGGGCACCTTCACCTCGCCCATCGTGTCCTTCTCGATCCGGTATTCCATGTCGTTCTTCATTGCGTTGGTCAGCCCGGCCGTCCCATTGGGTTCCGGGCGGCGCTTGCGTCGCCCCTACACCTTCTGTGATTGGCCGTGCTGCATGAGGTAGGCCTTCAGGAACCCGTCGATCTCGCCGTTGAGCACGTCGTCCACGCTGCTGGTCTCGTGCTCGGTGCGCACGTCCTTCACCAGCTTGTAGGGCTGCAGCACGTAGTTGCGGATCTGACTGCCCCACTCGATCTTCTTCTTGCCGGCCTCGATCTCGCTGCGCTTGCTCCGCCGCTTCTCCAGCTCCATCTCGTACAGCTGGCTCTTCAGCAGCTGCAGCGCCTTGGTCTTGTTGTCGAGCTGGCTGCGGGTCTCGGTGTTCTCGATGATGATGCCGCTGGGCGCGTGGCGCAGGCGTACGCCGGTCTCCACCTTGTTCACGTTCTGCCCACCGGCGCCACCGCTGCGGAAGGTGTCCCAGGTGATGTCGCTGGGGTTGATGTCGATCTCGATCGTCTCGTCCACCAGCGGGTACACGTACACGCTCACGAAACTGGTGTGGCGGCGGGCGTTGCTGTCGTACGGGCTGATGCGCACCAGGCGGTGCACGCCGTTCTCGCCCTTGAGCATGCCGAAGGCGAACTCACCGTCGACCTCCATGGTGGCCTGCTTGATGCCGGCCGCTTCACCATCCTGGTAATCGAGCACGCGCACACTGTAGCCGTTCTTGTCGGCCCACATGCGGTACATGCGCAGCAGCATCAGGGCCCAGTCGTTGCTCTCGGTTCCGCCGGCGCCGCTGGTGATCTGCACCACCGCGCTCAGGGGGT
>JBIJCH010000297.1:0-3570 GCA_044344815.1 Flavobacteriales bacterium
GGCATCGTGGGCATCAGCGACATCGACACCCGGAAGCTGGTGCGCCACATCCGCGACCACGGCGCGCAGAACGCGCTCATCAGCAGCACCGAGATGGACATGGAGGTCCTGCGCGCACGGCTGGCCCAGGCGCCTGACATGGCCGGACTGGAGCTGAGCAGCACCGTGAGCACCCGCGAGCCCTACGAGGTGGGCGCTGCTGACGCGGCGCACCGGGTCGCCTTGATCGACTTCGGGGTGAAGCGCAACATCGAGCGATGCCTCACCGAACGCGGCTGCCGGGTGCGCGTGTTCCCCATGGTGGCCTCCCTGGCCGAGGTGCTCGACTGGCGGCCGCATGGCATCCTGCTGAGCAACGGCCCCGGCGATCCCGGTGCGATGCCGGCCAGCGTGGCGTTGGTGGGTTCCCTCGTGGACACGGGCCTGCCTGTGTTCGGCATCTGCCTGGGGCACCAGCTGCTGGCCGAGAGCCAGGGCATCGGCACCGAGAAGATGCACCACGGACATCGCGGCATCAACCACCCGGTGAAGAACCTGGTGTCGGGACACGACGAGATCACCTCGCAGAACCACGGCTTCGTGGTGCGCAAGGAGACGGTGTCGGCCAGCCCGGCAGTGGAGGTGACCCACCTTCACCTGAACGACGGCAGCATCGCCGGCATCCGGTTGAAGGGCCGTCCCGTGTTCAGCGTGCAATACCACCCCGAGGCCGGGCCCGGCCCCTATGATGCGCGCTACCTCTTCGATGAGTTCGTCGCGAACATGAAGGCGCACAGCGCCGTAGGAACGCCCCACCTGCAGAACGCATAGCATCCCATGAGCATCATCGCCAAGATCCAGGCACGTGAGATCCTTGACTCACGCGGCAACCCCACCATCGAAGTGGATGTATGGACCGATACGGGCCACATGGGCCGGGCGGCCGTGCCGAGCGGCGCCAGCACCGGCGCGCACGAGGCCGTGGAGCTGCGCGACGGGGACAGGAAGCGCTACCTGGGCAAGGGGGTGCAGAAGGCCGTGGAGCACGTGAACAACACGCTCAACAACGAGCTGCAGGGAGCCCTGGTGACCGAGCAGGCGATGATCGACCGGGCGATGATCGGGCTCGATGGTTCGTCGAACAAGGCCAACCTCGGGGCCAACGCGATCCTGGGGGTGAGCCTGGCGGTGGCGAAGGCAGCGGCCAGTGTCTCCGGCCTGCCGCTCTATCGCTACGTGGGCGGGGCCAACGCCTGTGTTCTGCCGGTGCCCCTGATGAACATCCTCAACGGCGGTGCCCACGCGGACAACAAGGTGGACATCCAGGAGTTCATGATCATGCCGGTGGGCGCCGACTCCTTCTCCCAGGGCCTGCGAATGGGCGCGGAGGTGTTCCATCACCTCAAGGCCGTGCTGAAGGCCAAGGGCCTGGGAACCAATGTGGGCGATGAGGGGGGCTTCGCGCCCGACCTGAAGAGCAACGAGGACGCGCTGAAACTGGTGATGCAGGCCATCGAGAAGGCGGGCTTCAAGCCAGGCCAGGACATCGTGCTGGCCCTCGATTGCGCCAGCACCGAGTTCTACGATGCGAAGAAGAAGCGCTATGTGCTCGAAAGCACGGGCGACAGCCTCACCAGCGAGGACATGGTGGCGATGTGGAAGGACTGGTGCAAGCGCTACCCCATCGTGAGCATCGAGGACGGGATGTCCGAGGATGACTGGGATGGGTGGAAGAAGCTCACCGCGGCCATCGGCGACCGCGTGCAGCTCGTGGGCGACGACCTGTTCGTGACGAACACCAAGCGCCTTTCCGAGGGCATCGGCAAGGGCATCGCCAACAGCATCCTGGTGAAGGTGAACCAGATCGGAACCCTGACGGAGACCCTCGAGGCCGTTGACCTGGCCCATCGTGCGGGATACACGGCCGTGATGAGCCACCGCAGCGGTGAAACGGAGGACAGCACCATCGCCGACCTGGCGGTGGCCACCAACTGCGGCATGATCAAGACGGGTTCCGCCAGCCGCAGCGACCGGATCGCGAAGTACAACCAGCTGCTGCGCATCGAGGAGCAGCTCGGACAAGCGGCGCGCTATCCCGGTCGTGACCTCCGGTACGTGGGCTGATCACGGCCTGACCGCCGGCCCCGGCCTTTCCACGAAAGCTCTCTTCAGTTCCCTTCGAGCACCTGAACGGTGCCGATGGTGCGAGACCTGCCGTCCGGTCCCAAGATGGTGAGCAAGTAGCCACCGCCGGCGAGGCCGGTGAGCGGCACCTCGGTGCGCTGCCCCGCCACGTTCACGGTTCCCACCAACGCGCCCTGCATGTCGAAGAGGCGGAGAACGTGGGGTCCGCCGATCGGCGTTGACGAGGAGACGATGCAGGTGCCCTGCGCGGGGTTCGGCGCGATGGTCCATGGCGAATTGCGTTGGAGGACGCCAACGCCCGTGGCGCTGTAACGGAAGCCGAAGGTGTAGTCGCCCGGCTCCACATGGCCCAGGTCGATACGGCCGGAGCGGTCCGTCGCGCTGCCAATGCTGTTCACGGCGTGGTCCGCATAGGGAGCCCAGGGATGGCGGGCATCGGGCCGGTACAGCAGCACCAGGCTGTCCTCGTGGAAGAGGGTGCCTGCGGTGTCCTGCATCAGGCCGATGTCGATGCCCGTGTTGGTGGTGGTGCGGCCGTCGTATGTGAAGCGGCCGCTCACCTGGGCGCCGGGAGGGAGCGCCATGTGCACGCGCCACCAGCGGTCTGGAGAGACCTTGTAGAGGTTCGGTGCGTCGGTGTAGGTGTCGGCCGCCACCCAGTGCTCCTCCACGCGCACCGGAGCAGGCTGTGATATGGCCCCCACCGTGAACCGCATGTCCGCCAGGTCGAAGTTCACGATGCCCGTGGTGGTCAGGGTGTCCTCGTGCACGGTGACGGCGTGCGCGATCCGGTCGTCGGTGTTCAGCAGCACCTGCACGGGAATGAACGGCGGTGCATCGGCGATCGCGGTCGTGCCAGGGCCCAGCGCATGCGGAGCGGGACCAGACCACCGGTTCCCAAGGGCGTCCACGAAGGTCACGGTCATGGGCACGTTGCTGTAGGGCTGGGCCGGGCCGCGCTGTTTCTGCTCGATGAACACCACCGTTTCGTACAGGCCTCCGGGCAGCGGGGTGGGGTCCACCGTGAACGAGTCCACTTCGAACGCGGCCCAGCCGGGTTGGAGCACCCAGTCGTTGAAGAAGTCGGTAAGGTCGACGCCGGTGGTGGCGGTGAGGTGGTCGCGCAGGTCCTGCGTCGTCACCGGCCGGAAGGCATACTGGTCGAGGAAGTCGGTGAGCCCGGTGCGCAAGAGCGTGTCGCCGAGGTACCCGCGCAGGGTGTGCAGCACTGCGGCGCCCTTGTTGTAGGTGATCTCGCCGTAGGTGTGGTCCTGTGGCATGTCCGCCAGCGCCCACCACCCTTCATCGAGCAGGTGGCTTCGCCACACCACCGCGTGGTGGTTCTCCTTCACCGTGGCCAGGTACCGGGGTCTGCCGTACACGTGCTCGAGGAAAAGGTGGCTGAGGTACTCGGCGAAGCCCTCGTTGAGGTAAATCTCCTCGGCC
>JBIJCH010000257.1:0-4070 GCA_044344815.1 Flavobacteriales bacterium
GAACGCCTCGCGGTAGCTGAAGCCGGGATCCAGCGGGTTGCTCACGGGCTGATGCTGGTGCAGGATGCCCAGGTCGAGCTGCTCGGGCCACCAGTCCTTGTTGCGGCGTCCGCGCCCGGCCACAGGCAGGGCCTGTGCGCCGTGCATCACGGGGCACTTGCCACCGGTCTGGGGGGTCACGCCCTCAAGCGGGGCGCCATGATGATGTTCGTGTGACATGGTCGTTGGGGTTATCAGCGCGAAGGCCGGAGGCCGGCATTCGCAGGGTTGGATCGTCCGGTGGTTCCGACACGCCGGAAAGGTCCGACGTGGAGTGCGAAGCTAGCCTGAGGATCATCATCGACGCTTTCGATAGTTTCGATGCCACTATCGACAGCATCGAATGACACTCCAGCAGCTCCAGTACATCGTGGCCGTGGCCGACAGCGGTCAGTTCAGCAAGGCCGCCCGGCTGTGCCATGTGACCCAGCCCACGCTCACCATGATGGTGCGCAAGCTGGAGGACGAGCTTGGCGTGACCCTCTTCCAACGGAAGGCACAGCCTGCACGCCCCACGGCGGAAGGTGCGGTGCTGATCGACCAGGCGCGCGTGGTGCTGCGCGAGGCGGGCCAGTTCCGGGACCTGGTGAAGGAGCTGCGCACCGGCACCTCGGGCACCTACCGCATCGGCATCATCCCCACGCTCGCACCCTATCTGCTGCCGCTCTTCCTCGCGCGCTTCGCGGAGGATCACCCGGAGGCCCGGCTCGCGATCGACGAGCGCAGGACCAGCCGCATCCTCAAGGGCCTGCGCAGCGGGCAGCTCGACATCGGCATCCTCGCAGGTCCTGTCGATGAGGACGACCTCGAAGCGATCACGCTCTTCCACGAGCCTTTTCTTGTTTACCTGCCCGATGGCCATGACCTGCTGAAGCGCAAACGGATCGCCGCGAAGGACCTGCGCAAGGCCCCGCTTTGGGTGCTGAGCGAAGGGCACTGCCTGCGCGACCAGGTGCTCAGCGTGTGCCAGCAGCCCAGCGCCGCCGGCCACCGCAACATCCATTACAGCACGGGCAGCATCGAGACGCTCAAGCGCATGGTGAGCAGCGGCAACGGGCTCACACTCGTTCCCGAGCTGAGCGTGCGCGACGATGAACGCAACGTGCGCCGCTTCGAAGCCCCAGAGCCCGTGCGCGAAGTGGTGCTCGTGGTGCGCAGGCCCTTCGTACGCCGGAAGGCGCTTGATGCACTGGTGGAAGCCATCGGTGCTTCCTTTCCGAAGCGGTTCCGGACGCTGCAACGCACGGTGGTGCCGGTGGACGCGTAAGCGGTCATTCCCCGCCCTGCCCCATCCCCTTCCGCATCGCCAGCGCCACGGCCTCCGTCGCACTGTTCACGTGCAGCTTGTTGTACACGCGGTTCACGTGCGTGTTCACCGTGCTGAAGCTGATGTTCAGCTCCGCCGCGATCATCTTGTAGCTGTAACCCTTCACAAGCCACGACAGGATCTCATGCTCGCGGTCGGTGAGGCTGAACTCGTTCTTCACATCGGCCTTGGCCGGTTGCTGCTTGGAGAACTCCAGCACCTTGCGCGCCACGGCCGGGCTCATGGGCGCACCACCCTCCATGGCCTCCACAATGCCCTCCAGCAGCTTCTTCAGCGGCGTCTGCTTCAGGAAGTAGCCGTCAGCGCCGGCGCGGATGGCGTTGAAGATCTTGTCGTCGTCCTCGAAAACCGTGCGCATCGCACAGACCGGCCGCCAGCCCAAGACCACGAAGGTCACGGTCGCATAACGCAGCTCCCTCCTCCTACCGATCCCTCCGGATGGCCTTGCGCCCCGGGGGGGATCGGTGCTGATGGGATCAACAGCCTTCGTGCGCACTAGCTACCTTGGTCGCTATGCGCCCCCTTCTTCTCCTCGCTTCGCTCCTTCCGCTCGGGGCGCTCTCCCAATCGCTCCAGCAGGAGCTCCAGTCCGCCGCCACCGCCAATGGATTGGTGGGCATGAGCGTTGTGACCACCTGCGGCACCGCCCTGCAGGACGTGGTGCACTTCGGCAAGCGCAACATCGCCCTCAACCTCGATGTGGATGACAGCACCCGCTACCGCATCGCCAGCATCAGCAAGCTCGTCACCGCCATCGGCCTCATGCGCCTGCACGAGCAGGGCGCCTTCGGCCTGGATGATGATGTGAGCACGGCGCTCGGCTTCAGTTTCCGCAACCCCGCATTTCCCGCCACACCCATCACCTATCGCATGCTGCTGAGCCACACCAGCAGCTTTCAGGACGGCACCGGGTACGCGGACTTCCTGAGCGCCACCTATGGGACCACCCCACCACCGCCCATCAGTGAGCTGGCCGTGCCCGGCGGCGACTGGTACACCAGCAACATGTGGCGCACCGAAGCACCCGGCACCTTCTTCACCTACAGCAACGCCAACTTCGGCATCGTGGGCACACTCATCGAGGCCTTGAGCGGGCAACGCTTCGACGCGTACATGCGGCAGCAAGTGCTCCTTCCCCTGGGGATCCATGGCAGCTACAACGTGCAGGACCTTCCGAGCGTGGCCGATCTTGCCGTGCTCTATCGCAACAGCGCACCGCAGGTGGACAACTTCGGCGGCGTGATGCCGCCCGCGCCCGACCTGAGCCAGTACGTGATCGGGAGCAATGGGCTCTTCTTCGCACCGCAGGGTGGCCTGCGCGCAAGCGCACTGGAGCTGGCCCGCTTCGCCATCCTGCTGGCCAACGAAGGATCCTACGAAGGCACAGCGTTGTTGCAACCGGCCACCGTGGCCCAGATGCTGGGCAACGAATGGACGTGGAACGGCAGCAACGGCGACAACTACTACGGCCTCTTCCGCTCGTGGGGCCTGGGCGTGCACCGCATCACCGCGCAGAGCAACGGTGATATCATCTTCCCCAGCACCGCGATGTTCGGCCATGCGGGCGAAGCCTACGGCCTGATCAGCGACCTCTACGTGGACCCCGCCACCGGTTTCGGGCTGGTGTTCATCACCAACGGCTACACACCGGGCAACGCATACCAGTTCGGCAGCGGCAGCGCATTCTACAGCGTGGAAGAGGAGATCTACGCTGAATTGCAGCAGTGGAGCCTTCCGGCATGCATCAACACATCGCTATCCGAGGATGCCAGGCGTTCGGACCTGCTGCTTGCGGGCGACCGGATCACCTGGACCGGGCCGGGCACCACCACCGTGAGCCTGCATGATGTGAGCGGTCGGCTCATCGAACACTTCGATCTCGCATCCGGTGCCGCACGCGGTGTGATGCCCGGCACCTACCTCGTGCGCCATACAAGCGGAACCGGACAGCGGTCGCGGATGTGGTGCGCCTGGTAGGTGATCAGTCGATCCACCTTACCGCCAGCACCACCTCGTTGCGGCGCGCAAGGAGCTGCCAGTGTGGATCATAACCGAAAAAGCGAACTGTCACCTACTTGTCGCAAGTGTTCCCGCCCAACACATGATCCCAGAACTCAGGCGGGGCAACTTGTGACCATCACGATCTTTCGTGAAGGCTCATCGCGCAGTCTCACGCCTCCGCTGAAGCTTCGGCGGAGGAACTGTGACTGCGCCAACTACAACTCTTCCAACCTCAACAGCCCCGGCTTCCCAGCAATGATTGGTGCCGAGCAGTGGACATACTCCTCCGCGAGCTCCACACAGCCCGCCTTCACCGGGTTCTCGTGCAGGTAGTTCACGTACCGCTCGATCATCTCGTTCGACGATAGCTCGATCGGCTTGTTGTGCTGTTGTGCCCCGGCGCCGTCGCCGGCTTTGGCGCTGGCGCCCGGAACTGAAGATCCTTGTTGTTGCTGTTCGCCTCCCCCGCTTCCCTGAACATCCGCAGCATCCACTCCTTCCGGCTCTCGCCCGGGTGCTCCGCGATGGTCTTGATGATCTGTTTGCTCGTGAACTTCCTCAGGCCGCGCATGATGTCCTGTAACCGATGACCATCCCTGGCGGCTGCGATCAGATGCACATGGCCGACAATTGTCGGCTCTCACTCTACGACCTCGATGGCACCTATCTCTCGCACATGACCCTGGGCACCACCTGCAACGCG
>JBIJCH010000258.1:0-4067 GCA_044344815.1 Flavobacteriales bacterium
CATCGACATCGACGACATCGACCTGGTGGTCAATTACGACGTGCCCTCGGACCCCGAGGACTACGTGCACCGCGTGGGGCGCACGGCCCGTGCCGCCCGCAAGGGCCAGGCGGTCACCTTCGTCAACGAGAAGCAGATGCGCGAGATGGGCCGCATCGAGAAGCTGATCGGTTACGAGGTGAAGAAGATGCCGCTGCCCGAGGCCATCGGCCAGGGCCCCGCCTACCGTCCGGACGAGCGCGTGTCCGGCGGAAATGGCGGCCGCCGCGGTCCCGGTGGTGGCGGGCGACGCGGCGGCGGCGGCGGCGGTGGTCGGCGGCGCTGACGCCCCGGCCTAGCGGCTGCGGAACCTGTCCTTGTACTTCTCGAGCACGGCCATGGCATCGTAGCCCGTGGCGGCATCGCCCACGCGCTCGATGCGCACGCTGTCCATCACGTCGCCCTGGGCGATGGCGTTCACCACCTCCTGGCCGCTGGTCACGTAGCCGAATACGCTGTGCCGGCCGTCGAGCCAGGGCGTGTCCTTGTGGGTGATGAAGAACTGGCTGCCATTGGTGCCGGGGCCTGCGTTCGCCATGCTCAGCGTACCGGCGCGGGTGTGCTTCAGGCTGGGGTCGAACTCATCGGGGAACATGTACCCGGGTCCGCCGGCGCCGGTGCCCGTGGGGTCGCCGCCCTGGATCATGAAGTCGGCGATCACACGGTGGAACTTGATGCCATCGTAGTACGGGGTGCCCTCGGGCTTGGCGGTGTTCTTCATGCGGCCCTCGGCGAGCGCCACGAAGTTGGCCACGGTCATGGGCACCTTCTCGTGCTCGAGCCTGATCACGATGGTACCTTTCTTGGTGGAGATGTGGGCGAAGAGCCCGTCGGTGGTGTTCTGCACGGCAGGTTCGGGTTGGGATGTGTTCGCGGGAGGCGGCGCCAGGGGATCGCCGGAGGGGGTGACGGCCGTGTTCTCCGGAACGCCGGAGGAACAGGCAAGCAGGGCCAGCATGCCGCCGGCCACGATGAGGGAGTGCTTTCGGGTGATCATGCTCGGATGATGATGGGCCGCGAAAATAGGGCCGGCCTCATTGCGTGACCGCCTCTTCGATGGCCTCGAGCTTCTCCTCGGTGAACTTCCCCTCCTCCCGGTGGATGATCCGTCCCTGTGGGTCCACCACCAGGATGCAGGGTGTCTCCTTGTCCTTCAACCCAAGCGCCTCGCGCACGGCTCCGGCGTCATCCTTCACGAAGAGCACGCGCCTGGCCACGTCCGGGTCGCCCTCCTCGCGCAGGCGCTTCATGCTGCCGTTGTACGCCGCCTTGTTCACGCCAACGAACAACGGCACGAAGAACACGTCCGCATCGATATCCGACGCGAAAAGGCCGTGCTTCGCCACGAAGCGCAGGTAGGCCGGGCCATACCATTCCTCCAGCAGGGGACCGGCCTTCTGCCCGAAGGCCATGCCCACGATCAGGTGGCGGCCCTTCGAGGCGGTGGGCAGCTCCACCGTGGTGCCATCGGTGCGCTCGCCGGTGAACACCGGGAACGGCTGCTGCGCCCGGGCAGGCAGAGCGAGCATGAGGAAGGCGGCGAGCGGAGGGATCGTGCGCATGTTGCTGTCGCGTTCAAGTACCGGGCCGCTGTTCCCTCAGCGCACCCCGTGCTCGGGGCGCCTGCCGCGGAAGGCCTTGAAGTAGTCCTTGATCCAGGCCATGTCCTTCTCCAGGTCATCGCCCACCCAATAGGGTTCGCGGAAGGTGATCTCCTTGCGGCCGTAGTCGAAGCTGGTGAGAATGAGGGGTACGTTCGCCTTGCGGGCGATGTGCCAGAACCCGCTCTTCCACTTCTCCACGTGCTTGCGGGTGCCCTCCGGGGCGATGCCGATGGCGAAGTCGGGGATGGTGCGGAAGTAACCCACCACCTGGTCCACCACGTGCGAGCTCTTGCCCCGGTCCACCGGGTAACCGCCAAGCGCGCGCATGATCCAGCCCAGGGGCGGGCGGAAAAGCTCCTTCTTGCCGAGGTACCTGGCGTTGTCCAACCGGGCGATGCTTCGGCCGAGCACGCCCAGCGGGAAGTCCCAGTTGCTGGTGTGCGGCGCCACCACGTAGATGGCCTGCACGAGGTCCTTGGGGCGGTTGTCCACGACCTTCCAGCCCAGCAGGCGGAAGATGAGCACGGCGATGGGGCGGAACATGGCGGGCAAGATAGCGGCGATGGGCAACCCCGCGCCCGGGCCCTGCGTAGGAAGGCCCCGATGAACGACCAGGCCTTCGCCGTTGTGGATGTGGAGACCACGCATGGGGATCCCATGCAGGGCCACATCATCGAGCTGGCCGTGCTCGTGCATGATGGCGAGCGCGAGCTCGACGCGTGGAGCAGCCTGGTGCGTCCCCGTGCCCCCCTCCCCCCCTTCATCGCCCGGCTCACCGGCATCCGTGAGCCCATGCTGCGCGAGGCGCCGCTGTTCTCCGGCGTGGCCCGGTCGCTCATGGACCTGACGCGCGACCGGCTGATGGTGGCGCACAACATCCGCTACGACATGACCGCGTTGGAGCACGAGTTCGCCCGCACGGGCCTGGTGTTCCACCGCAACACCCTGTGCACCGAGCGCCTGAGCCGGCAGCTGGTGCCGAACCTCACGCACTACAACCTGGGCAGCCTGTGCCGCTACTTCGGCATCCCGTTCGAGGGCCGGCACCGCGCCTTGAACGATGCGCGGGCCACGCTTCAGCTGTTCCTGCGCCTGAGGGCCGAGTTCGGGGAGGACCGGCTGCGCACCGCCGCCAGCTGGTGGCCGCGGGAGCAGCGGGCCTGATCACAGCACCGCGTTGGTCGCGTAGAGCAGCCACATCACCACCGCACAGGCGGTGCCCACCAGCGCGGCCCGCAGGCCCAGCGTCGAGTTCCGCAGGCTTTGCGCGGTGTGGCGGCGCATGGGATGGCCCTGGCGGCGTTTCCCCCACAGGGCGAAGGCGATCGCGAGCACGCCCAGCACGAAGGCCAGTGAGCACAGGTGCCGGGCGAAGGCCAGCGGCACGGAGAGCAGGCCGAACACCAGGGTCACGGTGCTCAGCGGCAGTCGTTTCGGTTCAAGCGCTCGGTCCATGGGCGATGAGGCGGCGGTGCAGTTCGACCACCTGGGGCACCACCAGGGAACGGTCGTCGTTCACGATCACGGTGTCGGCCAGGGCCAGGCGTGCGGCCTCGTCGGTCTGGCTGCGCAGCCGGGCCCGAACGGCCTCCTCCCCCGCCCCGTCCCGCCGCATCACCCGCTGGATCCGCAGGTCCTCGGGGGCGCTCACCACCACCAGGTGGTCGAAGCCCGCGGCCCCGCCGGTCTCGGCCAGGATGGCGGCCTCCATCACCACGTACGGTGCCTGCTGCCCGGCGGCCCAGGAGCGGACCCGTTCGCGCACGGCGGGATGGATGATGCCATTGAGCGTGGCCAGCGCCCCCGGGTCATGGAACACGCGGTCGGCCATGGCCTTGCGGTCGAGCACGTCGCCGATGTAAACGCCCTCGCCGAAGGCGCGGATCACCGCGCTGCGCACCTCCGGAAGCCCATAGAGCCGCTTCGCCTCGGCATCGGCATGGAACACGGGGGCGCCCAGCACCTGCAGCACACGGCACACCGTGCTCTTGCCGCTGCCGATGCCACCGGTGACGCCGACCTTGATCATGTGGTCATGTGCCCAGCGTCCATGTGCCCATGGGCGGCGGACCTGTGATGGGTCAGCTGGCCTTCGCCGTCTCCTCGCTGAGCTGCATGGTGCTGTCCATGGCGATGGCGCTCTTCTCGAAACGCAGGCGCACGTTGGTGTCGGCCTCGATCAGCACGGTCTTGTCGTTCACCTCCACCACCTTGCCGTGGAGGCCGCCGATGGTGACCACCTTGCTGCCCTTCTGCAGTGACTCACGGAACTTCTTGGCCTCCTTGGCCTTCTTCTGCTGCGGACGGATCATGAAGAAGTAGAAGACCACGAAGAGCATGGTCATCATCAGGAGGAACGACCAGTTGCCGCCTTGGGCGGGTTGTGCCTGTAGGAACATGGAAAGAAGGGTCATGGGATCGGTA
>JBIJCH010000260.1:0-4058 GCA_044344815.1 Flavobacteriales bacterium
GCGAAATAGGCCCGGTGCAGCGCCACATCGGCGGCATCCACCTGCCACACCTGGTCCCATTGGGCGGAGACGGCCGGTGTGATGGAGGCGGTGCCATCGGTGGTCAATGGTCCCGGCCAGAAGTCCTCGCCGGTCTGGTTGTACCGCACGGCGGCGACATGGAGCTGGTTGCCGGCATCGCGACCGGCCACCCACAGGTTGGCCACGAAGAGCGGATGCGTACCGTTACCTGCGGGCACCTCGAACGCGGGAGTGCCGCTGGCCAGGTCCATGCCGATCATGCCATCGGCATGGAAGCGTGCGTTGATGGCGTTGACGCCGAGCTGGGCATAGCCCTGGGCGAACGCGCCGGTGACAAGGATGGAGTGCAGCGCGAGAAGGTGTAGACGATGTTCCATGGCCCCGGCATTTGGTCCAACCAACCTACCAGGTTCCGATCATCGCCGCATGTACCGCGCGAGCTACGGTGCACGGTGCGCAGCCATCGGTCGTTCGCACACCACGGTAAAGAGGGGCTGCGGAGCCCTGCGGCCCTGATCACGGCAGCCAGCGGCATTCGCCTTGGGGTCCGCAATACTTTCCTCCACCCTGTAATGATCCACCCTCCTTGTGCGACCAATGGGGAAAGAACGGAACCATGGACAAGGCAGAACGCACCGCCAAGCCCCTCCCGGCGAACTGGAACCGGGTGGGCTACATCGCCTTCACGCTGGCCGGCATCGGCTTCACCTTCTGGGGCAGCGACCGCACCCAGGGATCGATGTTCATGGCCCTGGCGCTCATCTTCGACCCCTACGACCAGACCGTGCCGTGGAACGAGCGGCCGCGCTGGGTGAAGGGGCTGCTGATCGGCCACCTCGGGCTCGCCGCTGCGCTGCTCGGATATGTGCTCGCCCGCTGAGCGCGACCTTCGGGAACGATGTCCGACGAACAGCGCTTCCTGTCGCTGATGCGCGAGCACCAACGCATCGTGCTGCGGCTCACGGGCCTGTATGCCAACGATGCGGATGAGCGCAAGGACCTGGAGCAGGAGGTGCTGCTGCAGGCCTGGCGAGGCTTCGCCTCGTTCCGGGGTGAGGCCAAGTTCAGCACCTGGCTGCACCGCGTGGCGCTGAACACCATCCTCACCCAGAAACGCCGTCCCACCGTGGTGGAGCGCCACGACGCCCTGGACCGGGACCCGCATGCCGTGCACGACCCGCGCCCCGCGCTCGACGAGGCTGACCGCCTGCGCGAAGCCCTGCGCCAACTGCCCGAGACCGACCGCGCCTTGATCGCCCTGCACCTCGAAGGCTTCGATAACGGCGAGGTGGCGGGCATCCTGGGCATCACCGCGAACCACGCGGGCGTGAAGCTGCACCGCATCAGGACCCGCCTCACCGAACTCCTTCAACCGCACTGAACCATGGACCTTCAACTGGCCTTCGCCCAACTGGCACCTCAGGACCCCGCCTTTGAGCAGCGGCTCAAACAGGCCACCAACGTTCAGCACCCGTCACACCACCCCTTGTGGAAGCTGCGCCGTGCGATCCGCTTGAACCTGATCTTCGGAACGGTCATCACGGTAGGTTACTTGGGGCTGTTCCCGTTCATCGGGGATGAGGTGGTGCTGGCGTTCTTCGCCCTCGTGCTGATGTACAACGTATGGAGCCTGGTACATACGCTTCAGCTCTACCGCCGTATCCCGGACCATGTGCCTGCGGACCATGACCTGATGAGCGTGCTGCGCCAGCAGGTGGCCACGACCACCGCGTGGATGAAGCTGCACCAGCGCACCGGTCTGATCATGTATCCGCTCGCGGTGACAGCGGGATTCCTGTTGGGTGGCATGCAGGGCTCCGGACTACCGCCGGAATTGTTCCTGGCCAAACCTGCTGTGCGTATCGCCTTGGTGATCGCGCTGATCGTGCTTGTACCCGTGTGCTACTTCCTGGTGCGATGGATGACCCATGTGGCCTTCGGTGTGCATGTGGAAGCGCTGAGAACGCACATCGCGGACCTCGAGGCCTGAGCCACGGCGGCCGACCGGGCCACCGCCTGGTCCGGTGATGCAGTGCATTCCCCGGCAACCAGTGGCTACCTTCACCGTCAACCAGGCATGCGAACTTCCATCGCCATCATCCTTCTTGCCGTAGCATCCACGATCCACGCCCAGGTGTACACCGGCCTTGTCGGTGTTCAGGGCAGTGGTCTGGACCGGGTCCTTGACGTGGCCTATGCCGCCAACGGTGACCGGATCGTGGAGGGCTGCTTCAATGGCTCGATGGTCTTCGGCGACACCACGTTGGTGGCGGACATTTCGGGCGACACCTTCGTGGGGCGGCTCGACAGCACTGGCAACTGGCTGTGGGCGCGCAACACGGGTGGGCAGCAGAGCTACGGCGGACAGTTGATCCTGGATGATGGGGGCGATATCTATGCCTTGGTGAGCGCATACAGACTGGTGAAGCTGAACGATTCGGGCGATGTGCTGTGGACCTTCGAGCAGCAGGGCCTGCAGGTGCGTGGCATGGGCTTGCTGAACGACGACGTTCTGTTGGTGGGCGCGTTCAACTTCACCGCCATCTTCGGGACCGACACCTTCAGCACGCCGAACTTCTACACCGACGGGTTCCTCGGTCGCCTGTCGGGGTCCACGGGCACCTGGGAACAGGCCTGGCACCTGCGCGGCAATGGTTTCTCGGATGCGGAGATCGCTTGGGGCGTGTCCGCCACCCCGCAAGGGGACATCCTCTTCACCATGGAGAGCGAAAGCCCGGCGGTATACGCCGGTGATGATACGCTGGTCGCACCTACCTCGAGCGACCAGATGTACGTGGTGGAGATGGACACCGCCGGCCACGTGAACTGGTGGACCTCATCAGTGGCCGGTTCGGCAGGTCCTCCAAGGCGCATCGTCTTCACCGCCGCAGGCGACCCCATCCTGCTGGGACGCTTCTACAGCTTCAACTTCGACTACGATGGTGTGGTGTATCCGCCGCCGGTGCTCAGTTCAAGCGATGATGCGTACGTGATGTGGCTGGGTGCCGGTGGGGCCCTGCAGAACATCGTGTTCCTCTGCGGTCCCGGCGATCAGCAGGGCTTGGACCTGGAGCAGGACGCAGCTGGCGCCCTGTATGTCGCCGGCGTCACCTGCGGCATGATGACCTTGGGAGGCACCACGCTGAACGACCCGGCGCTCTGCAACGCCTTCGTGGCCGCCATGGACGCATCAGGCACATGGCAATGGGCCGTGGACCTGGCGGGGCCAGGTAACTCCTCGGGCTATGGGGTCGCCGTGGCACCGGACGGCACCGTGTGCATGGGCGGCCTCTTCAACAATGGGGTGGTGAACGCAGGGCCGTTCTCACTCATCCCCGCAGGGGATGATGACGGTTTCATAACGACCATCGGGCCCTTGTCCACTTCGGTTGCTGAAGTGGGGGCCGATGCATGCCTGCTGGTCCCGAACCCCGCGCACGGAACCGTCCGGCTCGAGGCTTCGTCGCCCGTGGAACGGGTGCGGTTGTGTGATGCGCACGGACGGCAGGTGCGCAGCTGGGCATCATCGCAGGTGCCGGCACATCTTTCCCTCATCGGCCTGGCGCCAGGGCTGTACACCGTTCAGGTGGAAGGGCAGCACGGAATGCAGAGCGTGCGGCTGTGTGTGGAGTGAAGCACAGCGGGTGCGGAACACACAACGAAACTCCGTCCGCCACCTCCTTGCGGTCATTCATCCGCGCCCCTGAACGCCGTGGAGATGATCTCTCCGACCCGTGCGGATGGTGCCTGCGGCCCCCAGCGTCATGGTGCTGCCGATCATTATGGTCCAGGCCGATGTGAGGCCCGGATCCGCGCTATGCCGGACCGGATCAGTGGCCCGGGCACCGACCTTCGCACCATGGAGAAAGCCACCTTGATCACGCACCTCAACACACTGCTTGAGCAGCGTGCCTCATCGTTGAAGGCCGAGCTGGCCACCACGCTGGAGGCCCGCAACAGCGACACCAAGAGCAGTGCGGGCGACAAGCACGAGGTGGGGCGGGCCATGGTGCAGCAGGAGCTGGACCAGCTCGAGG
>JBIJCH010000065.1:0-8664 GCA_044344815.1 Flavobacteriales bacterium
CACGGTGCCATCGGCGCCCTGCACCTGGTCGGGTCCCTGGATGCGGATGTCGGCTAGGTCCAGACGGCGCAGCACATCGGCGCGTCCCTTGGTGATCTCGATGCCGCGGGAGATGTGGTCGCTCTCCCCGCTCTTGCGGGCCCGGCTCAGGTCCACCCCTATGCCGTCATCGGCCACCTCCACCACCACACGCCCCGGGGCCCCGGGAGCCACCTGGATGCGCACGAGCCCGGGCCGTTCCGTGGGGAGGATGCCGTGCCAGATGCTGTTCTCCACGTAGGGCTGGAGCATCATGGCCGGGATGTGTATCGCCCGAAGGTCCACCCCGGGTTCCACCAGCACCTCGTACCGGAACCGGTCCTTGAAGCGCATGTGCTCGAGCACCAGGTACAGCTCCAGCCGTTCGAGCTCCTCGGCCAGCGTGGTGGTGTCGCTCTGGCTGGCGTCGAGGTTGCGGCGGATGAGCTTGGCGAAGCTGGTGAGGTAGCGGTTGGCCGTGGCGCGGTCCTGCCGGTTGATGTAGTACTGGATGCTGTTGAGCGCGTTGAAGATGAAGTGCCGGTTCATGTTGGCGTTGAGCGCCTGCTGTTCCAGCTGCAGCATGCGCGAGCGCAGCATCAGCTGGCGCGTCCGTTCGTGCCGCTGCCGCTGGCGCGAGCGGTACCGGGTGATGCCGAGGACGATCGAGGCGAGCACGGCCGCGCAGGCCAGGAAGAACCAGCCGCGCATCCAGAACGGGGGCAGGATGCGGAAGCTGAACCGGCGCGGTGCGCTCCAGGCGCCGTCACGGCCGGCGGCGATCACCTCGAAGGTGTAGTCGCCCTGCGGCAGGTTGGACCAGCTGGCGAACCGCGCCTCGGTGGCGGGCAGCCAGGCCGTGTCGGCACCGAGCAACCGGTACCGGTACCGCACCTGGCCGGGGTCCGACAGGCTGATGCCGGTGAAGTCGAAGGTGATGTGGTTCCGGCGGTAGGGGAGACGCAGGCCCTGCGGCAGGCCGGCGGCGTCCAGGCTGTCGCACTGGCCTTTCCAGTCGGAGTACTGCAGGAAGGACCGCACGCCCACCAGGTGGAGCGTGGGAGGATGCGGGCCCGTGCGGGGCGACTCCCGGTCGGGGGCATAGCGCAGCAGGCCGGCCGCGGTGCCCACGAGCAGGTGTCCCCGGGCGTCGACCAGCACGGCGTTCTGGTTGCATTCCAAGCTGCGCAGGCCGTCGCTCAGGGTGAAGTGCTCCAGCATGCCGCGCTCCACGGCCAGGCTGTCGGGGTCGCCGCGGTAAAGCCCGTTGTTGGTGCCCACCCACAGACGGCCCTGAGGGTCCAGCGCGAGCAGGTCGATGTAATTGCTGCCGAAGTCCTGGCCAGGGCGTACGGTGCGGAACCGCCCGTCCACGAGCACGTTGAGGCCGTTGGATGTGCCGGCCCACAGGCGGCCGCGCGCGTCGTTGAGCAGGCAGAACACGGTGCGGTCACTGAGCCCCGAGGTTGTGCCGAGGCGGGTGATCCCCTTGGCGTCGAGATGGTCCACGCCCTCGTCGGTGGCCAGCCACAGCCCGCCGCGTCCGTCGGGCACGATGGACCGCACGGAACGTCCCGGCCCCCCCGGCCCGGCGGGGTACCACCGAAGCGCACCTCCCGGCTCCTGCGCCACCAGGCCGTCGCGGGTGCCGCACCAGCGTCTGCCGTCCGGATCCTCGTACAAGGCGAGCACCCGTGTGCCGGCCAGGGCATGGGCGCTGTCCAGCGGCACCACGAGGCCGTTCACCAGGTGGGCCAGCCCGTCGCTCGTGCCGAACCAGAGCGAACCATCGCGCGAGCGAAGCCCGCACCAGATGGTGTTGTTCGGCAGGCCGTCGAGGGTGCTCACCATGGCCATCCCGTCCATGCGGCAGATGCCACTGCCGTAGGTGCCCAGCCACAGGTCGCCGGCCGCATCGGGCACGATGGTCATCACCTGGTCGCTGCACAGGCCGTCCTTCACGGTCCAGGTGACGAAGCGGTCGCCGGCGTACCGCAGCACGCCCGCGCCGTCGGTGCCGAACCACAGGTTGCCCTCCAGGTCCTGGAAGCCGCTCCAGATGTTGTCGTTCGGCAGGCCCTGGTGCACGGTGAACGCCCGTATCCGCGACCGTTCATCGGCCGCCGCGAGGTCCACCACGCTGAGCCCGAACTTGGTGCAGGCCCACACACGGCCGGAACGGTCGACCAGCACGGAGCGCACGTTGTTCTGAAGCAGCCCGTTCTCCTCGTCGTACTCCACGGTGCGTCCGTCCGCGAGGAGGCCGTAGAGTCCGTAGCCGGTGGTGCCCACCCACAGGTCGCCATTGGGTGCCCGGGCCAGCGCGCTCACGTGGAGCGGGCCCCCGCCCAGCGCGATGGGGGTGCAGGTGCCGCGCTGCCACGCGAGCAGCCCGTTGCGCAGGCCCACCAGCAGGCGGCCATCGGGCAGCGCCAGCAGGGCGCGGGCGTTGAATGCCGTGTCCGTGGGATAGCCTTCCAGCGCGCGCACCGCACCGCCGCGCAGCACGAGCACCCCGGCCCCATCGGTGGCGATGTACAGGGTGCCCTCGGGGCCCTGGGCCAGCGCGGTGATCTTGCCGCCCTGCGCATAGGGAGGCAGGTCCACGGAGCGCATGGTGCGGCCGCGGCGCTCCACGAGGGAGCCACCTGCACCGAGCCACATGGTGCCATCGGCCGTGCAGAGCAGCGCGTTCACCTGCGCCTCGGGCAGCCCCTCCTGCAGGGCGTGGTTGGTGAACACGGACCCGTCGAACCGGCTGGCCCCGCCGAGCGTGCCGAACCACAGGTAGCCTTCGGTATCCTGCGCGATGCATCGCACCTGGCTCTGGGCAAGGCCATCGGAGGTGGTGAACTGCGCGAAGGCGTGCTGCTGCGCCCGGAGCGTCGCCGGCAGCAGCAGGGGCAGGAGCAGGACCGCCGAACGCCCCCAGCACGCGAGGAACGGTCCTGCGTAGGACATTGGACATCGGACAATGGCCCTGCTCCTGCTCATGCGGCCGGCCTTTGCTCAGAAGGTGTTGATCATGGCCAGGAAATCGGGCAGCCTGCGCCGGCTCACGGGGATGAGCGCCCCGTTGTCGAGCACGGCCATGTTGCCCTCGGTGCGGCTGAAGCCCTTGAGGTGCTCCAGGTTGATGATGTAGGATTTGTGCACCCGGAAGAACTTCTTGGGGTCCAGGTTCATCTCGAAAACACGGATGTGCTTGCTGCTGATGGTCCTTTTCCCATCGCGGGTGAAGACGGTGGTGTAGCTGTCGCTGGCCTCGAGGTACAGGATGTCCTCGTGCCTCAACAGCACCAGGCCATCGCGCCCTGGTACGGCCACACGGCTGCTCAACGGCGAGGCGGGGTCGTTCATGAGCGCCGCGATCGCGCTTTGATGCTGTTGTCCCTCGGCAGGTTCATCGACCAGCTTGTGCAGCTTCTTCACGGCGCGTTTCAGATCGTCCGGGTCGATGGGCTTCTCCAGGTAGTCCAAGGCGTTCTCCTTGAAGGCGCGCAGCGCGTACTCGTCGTAGGCCGTGGTGAAGACCACCGGCAGTTCGCGGCCCTGCAGGCTCTTCAGGAGGGAGAAGCCGTCCTCGCCGGGCATCTTGATGTCCAGGAAGAGCGCGTTCGGTCGCAGCTCGTCCACAAGCCGCCGGGCCTCCTCGGCGCTGCCGGCCTGGCCGATCACCTGCACCTCGGGGCAGTTGTCCTCCAACATGATGCGCAGGTTCTCCCGCGCGTCCGCCTCATCGTCGACGATCAAAGCTCGCATGGCCATGGCAACAGGGGGTTGTACCGAAAAATAGAGGCTCCCCCGTACGCAAGGACCGCCATTGAGCGGATCGTGGCCGCCGGCGAGCGGACCGTCAGCCGCGCACCGCCTCCAGGAAGGCCTGCACGCGTTCGCGCGCGATGGGCACCCGGGCGCCGTCGCGCATCACGGCCCAATGCCCGTCCTCGCGCAGGTACTCGCGCAGCTGGTGCACGTTGATCAGGTGCGAGCGGTGCACGCGCACGAACTGGATCGGGTCCAGCATGTCCTCGTAGACCTTCAGCGTGCGGGTATCCAGGTACCTGCTGCCATCGGTGAAGTGGAGCAGCGTGCAGTTCCCATCGGCCTCCAGGTGCGCGATCGTGTGCGGGTCGAAGAGCTTGAAGCCCCTGGCATGGTCCACGGCAAGCCGCTGGCCTCCCTGTTCCTTGATCAGGCGGGCGGTGCGCTTCAGCTCGTCATGGTAGCGTTGCCCTTCGCCGGGCAGGCCGCGCAGTTGCTGGAGGCGCTTCACCGCCTTGCCGACCGCGGCCTTCAGCTCGTCCGGGTCGATGGGCTTGAGGATGTAGTCCACGGCGTTGGCATGGAAGGCCTGCACCGCGTAGTCCTTGAAGGCCGTGACGAAGACCACCAGCAGATCGGGCTCGTCCAGGCTCTCCAGCAGGTCGAGCCCCTCGTGCCCACTGGGCATGCGGATGTCGAGGAAGACCAGGTCGGGCCTCAGTTCCCGGATGTGCTCGCGCGCCGCCGCAGGCCCGTCGGCCGTGCCCGCCACGGCCACCTCGGGGCAGCTGTCCGCCAGCATCATCCGCAGGTTCTCGCGGGCGAGCTCCTCGTCGTCCACGATCAGGGCCCGGAGGAAGGATGCCATGGTCGGCGAAAGTAGGGCCACCGGTGGAAGCGGGCATCGGCCGGCCGCATCCTGTGCCCGTGCCGCCGTTGCTCGTGGACGGCCCGAAGGCATGCCGCGGTCCTGCTAGTTTGCATGCGAACCACATTGACCCTTGTTGCCATGCTGACCATCGAACGCGTGATCCCGGGGCGTGAAGCGCTCTGGATCTTCAACGACCAGGGCGACTGACCCGGTCCCTGGGGGTGCAACCCTGCGGGCGCGCCGTGCGTACAACGGGCGCTCCACGCTCCACCATGTCCGCCCCGGGCTCCCTCACCATCCGCATCCGCATCGACCAGCTCGAGCGGCTGCTCATGTTCGATTACGACCCATCGTCCCCCGATGCGATGTTCGACATCTGCGATGCCGACGGGCATATCCTGCGCACCGGCGAGGTCACAGGCCCTGTGACGCACGTCCGGCTCACCGGCCTGAACGGCGAGGACCTGGTGCTCATGGTGCTCGACGGCGAGCTGTCCGTGGTGCAGCCCATCCACCTGCGCAAGGCCGGTTGAATGGACACCACCATGGGGGCGATCCCCGCGTTCCGGGGTCCCACCCTTGTGTGCACCGCATGGTCCCCGTCACCCGGTGGCGGCCTGCGCTTCGAGCCGGTCACCGACACCACGCTCCCGGAGGAGGTGGTGCTGGTGTATGAGCTTTCCCGCTGAACGGTGCCGTTCCTTGTGCCACCGCCCCCGTTCCACGGCGGGCGCTGGTGTCCGCATCACCGATCCGCCACCTTCACGTTCGCCGGCCCGTGAATGGGATCCGGGTCCGGCAAGCGGAAAGGCGGTTTTGGTTTTGGACGAGTGACGACGGGGCCCCGCACCAGGTATGGTGACGGGGCCTCGCCGTGCTCAGGCCGCCGGTTGACGGCGCAGTCCGCTCAGCAGCGCCCAAACCACGCATCCGGCGATCCCGATGACCATCAGGATGCCCGCCCCCGGCCAATGCAGGGCCTTGAACACGATGCCGCACAGCAGCGCGAGCGTGCCGCTGAGCAGCAGGGCCCACCCACGGATCATGCCCAGTCGGGGCAGGTCCACCCGGGTGCGGTCCGAGAGCAGCAGGAAGCTGGCGGCCAGCGCGGCGGCGTAGAACAGGAGCGTTCCTCCCGGCCAGTTCAGCATGTGCATCAGGCCGGCCACCACGAGCAGCACGCCCACCCCCGGCCGCAGGCGCTCTCCGATGGTCCGGTCCCGGCCGGTGACGAACTGAACGATGAGCATGGCGACGAACAGGCATGCGCCCGTGAGCGCCAACAGGTTGGCCCCCGGCCAGTGCATCACCTTGAACAGGTAGCCGAGCAGCAGGGCGACGATGCCAACGGAACGCAGGATCTTCATGGTTTCGGTGTTTTGCTGTGCAATGCGGTACCGGCCTGGAGGTAACGGCCTGGTGTCGGGCCGCCACCGAAGCCTCTCGCCACCGCCTTCTTCAGTGGCAAGGCTCAGGCGAAGGCCTTCCGCTTGCTCATCAACTCCTCCACCGCGTCCGCTTCCACCGGGATGTCCGCGAACAGGTCGATCGGGTTCTCGCGCGTCACCAGGATGTTGTTCTCCAGGCGGATGCCCAGCTTCTCCTCGCGGATGTAGATGCCCGGCTCCACGGTGAAGACCATGTCCGGCTGGATCATCTCGTTCCACAGGCCCACGTCGTGCACATCCAGGCCCAGGAAGTGGCTGGTGCCGTGCATGAAGTACTTCTTGTACAGCGGCCGCTCGGGGTCCTGCTTCGCCACATCGGTCTTGTCCAGCAGGCCCAGGCCGATCAGCTCGCTCTCCATGATCTTGCCCACCTCCTTGTGGTAGTCAGCCAGCAGGGTGCCGGGGCGCAGCAGTTGCGTCGCTTCGTTCTTCACGCGCAGCACGGCGTTGTACACCGCGCGCTGGCGATCGCTGAAGCGGCCGTTCACGGGGATGCAGCGGGTGAGGTCGCTCGCGTAGCCGCCGTACTCGCTGCCGAAGTCCATCAGGATCACATCGCCATCGTTGCACACCTGGTCGTTCGTGATGTAGTGCAGCACGCAGGCGTTGTAGCCGCTGGCGATGATGGGCGTGTAGGCGTGGCCGCGCGAGCCGTTGCGCAGGAACTCGTGCGTGATCTCCGCTTCGATCTCGTACTCCTTCACGCCGGGCCGCACGAAGCCGCAAACCCGCTCAAAGGCCTTGCCGGTGATGGCGATCGCGCGCTTCATCTGCGCCACCTCCTCCTGCGTCTTTCGGCTGCGGATGCGGTGCATGATGGGCGCGCTGCGCTTCACGCTGTGCAGCGGGTATTGGGCGCGCAGTTCCTTGTTCTTGCGGTCCTCGCGCGTCTCCACCTCGTTGTGCTGGCGCAGGTGCTCGTTGCTGTTCAGGTACAGGTGCTCGCACTGGGGCACCAGGCGCTTGATGGTGGCCTCGTAGCTGCTCGTCCACAGCACCGTGGCGATGCCGCTGAGGTCGCGCGCCTCCTGCTGGCTGAACTTGGCGCCCTCCCAGATCGCGATGAGCTCGCTGGTCTCGCGCACAAAGAGGATCTCGCGGTCCTTCGGGTCCATTGCATCGGGGAAGAGCAGCAGGATGGTCTCCTCCTGGTCGATGCCGCTGAGGTGGAAGATGTCGCTGGCCTGCTTGAACGGCATCGAACCATCGGCGCTGGTGGGCATGATGTCGTTGCTGTGGAACACGGCCAGGCCGCCTTTCTCCAGGTGCTGGCGGAAACGTGCGCGGTGCTCGCGGTAGGTGGCGGCGGAAAGGGGCTGATAACGCATGTGTTCGATCTGAAGCGCGAAGGTAGGAGGGTGGGCAGGTGAAGTAGGTGAGGAGTCGGATCTTCCTGAGGAGCCCGCCCCTGACAATGGTCACCGCGCTGCAGCATGCGAAGACGACAGTCGATCTGCGGTCCTACGTTGCAGGCCAATGAACCCAACAAGAAACGCCTCCGCGTCTCCATGTCCCTCACCCCAGAAGGCATGGCGCACATCCCGGCCACCCCGGATCTGCAGAAGGCGGAGATGAAGTTCGTCAACCGGTGGAAGGAGGAGGGGCTCCTCGAGAGCTTCTATCAGCACCGACCGGACGGGGGCGTTCCTGCTCCTGAGGGGTGTGGAGTTGGCCGGGCTAAGGAGCTGATCGGCATGCTGCCTTACTTCCCGTACATGGCCGAGGTGCAGTACTTCGAGCTGGACAAGCAGTTCTAAAGCCATGGCGAAGGCCAAGAAGACCCAAGGTATCGCCGCCGGCGTGGAAGCCTAATTCAGGTCCGTAATTGCGCCCGGCCACCGGCCTTTTGCGAAGGCGATCACAGATCAGAACCATTCTAAACAAGGTAAGACAGGGCGGTGTATTTCCCACCTACCGCCCACCCCGTAAGTTTGCGGCCGAACGAACCTCAGTGGTTCGCTGTTAAGAAGACATGGCACGAACAGCCCTCCTCGGTTCCTCCCTCACGAAGAAGTATTGGATGGCCCTCACGGGCCTTTTCCTTTGCCTGTTCCTGGTGATCCATCTGGCCGGCAACCTGCAGTTGCTGGACGCCAGCCCGGAAGGCAGGCTGAAGTTCAACGCCTACGCCAAGTTCATGACCACCTTCCCGTTGATCAAGGTGGTGAGCTACCTGCTCTACTTCAGCATCCTGTTCCACGCCTTCGACGGCATCCTGCTGGCCATGCAGAACCGCCAGGCCCGTCCCACGCGTTACGTGAAGGAGAAGCCTTCCGCCAACCGCACCTGGTACAGCGGCCAGATGGCCCTGCTGGGCACCCTCCTGCTGGTGTTCATTGTGATGCACATGAAGCATTTCTGGTATGAGATGCACTGGGGTGGCCTACCGGTGGATGCCGACGGTAACACCGACCTCTTTACCGTGGTGGCCACCGCCTTCCAGCAGCCCCTGTACGTGGTGTTCTATGTGGTGGCCATGGCCGTGCTGGGCTTCCATCTGCTGCACGGGTTCCAGAGCGCCTTCCAGAGCCTGGGCTTGAACCATCCGCGCTACACCCCGAT
>JBIJCH010000420.1:0-2571 GCA_044344815.1 Flavobacteriales bacterium
GGCGTGGTGGTGCCCATCCTCTTCGCCCTCATCCCGGTGTGGATGTTCGCTTTCCCCGGTTGATCCTTCCCTTAGAACCGTCCGCAATTCCATGAGCAAGCTCGACAGCAAGATCCCTCCCGGTCCCATCGACAAAAAGTGGACCTACCACAAGGGGCACATGCGCATCGTGGCGCCTGCGAACAAGCGCCGCATCGATGTCATCGTGGTGGGCACGGGCCTGGCCGGCGGTGCCGCCGCCGCCTCGCTGGCGGAGATGGGCTACAACGTGAAGGCCTTCTGCTTCCAGGACAGCGCCCGCCGCGCCCATAGCATCGCCGCGCAGGGCGGCATCAACGCCGCCAAGAACTACATGAACGACGGGGACAGTGTGTACCGTCTGTTCTACGACACGGTGAAGGGCGGCGACTACCGGGCCCGCGAGGCCAACGTGTACCGACTGGCCGAGGTGAGCGCCAACATCATCGACCAGTGCGTCGCGCAGGGAGTGCCCTTCGCCCGCGACTACGGCGGACTGCTGGACAACCGCTCCTTCGGCGGTGTGCAGGTGAGCCGCACCTTTTACGCCCGCGGACAGACCGGCCAGCAGCTGCTGCTCGGCGCTTACAGCGCGCTGATGCGCCAGGTGGGCAAGGGCGCGGTGCAGATGTTCGACCGCCACGAGATGCTCGATGTGGTGGTCGTGGACGGCAAGGCCCGCGGCATCATCGCCCGCAACCTGATCACCGGCGAGATCGAGCGTCACGGCGCGCACGCGGTGCTGCTGTGCACCGGCGGCTACGGCAACGTGTTCTTCCTGAGCACGAACGCCATGGGCAGCAACGTCACCGCCGCGTGGAAGGCGCACAAGCGCGGGGCCTTCTTCGGCAACCCCTGCTACACGCAGATCCACCCCACCTGCATCCCGGTGAGCGGCACGCACCAGAGCAAGCTCACGCTCATGAGCGAATCGCTCCGCAACGACGGCCGCATCTGGGTGCCGGCCAAGCTGGAGGATGCCAAGGCGATCCGCGAAGGCAGGAAGAAAGGCAGTGACATCCCCGAGGCCGACCGCGACTACTTCCTCGAGCGGCGCTACCCGGCCTTCGGCAACCTGGTGCCGCGGGACGTGGCCAGCCGCGCCGCCAAGGAGCGTTGCGATGCTGGCTTTGGCGTGAACAAGACCGGAGAGGCCGTGTACCTCGACTTCAGCGCGGCCATCGAGCGCTACGGCAAGCAACAGGCGAACATCCTGAAGCTGGAGAACCCGGGCAGGGAGAAGATACGCGAGCTGGGCGAGGCCGTCGTGAGCGAGAAGTACGGGAACCTTTTCGACATGTACGAGAACATCGTAGGCGAGAACCCCTACAAGGAGGCGATGAAGATCTACCCCGCGGTGCACTACACCATGGGCGGCCTGTGGGTGGACTACAACCTGCAGACCACCGTGCCTGGCCTCTTCGCGCTGGGCGAGGCCAACTTCAGCGACCACGGCGCCAACCGCCTCGGTGCCTCGGCACTGATGCAGGGCCTGGCCGACGGCTACTTCGTGATCCCCTACACCGTGGGCGATTACCTGGCCGACGACATCCGCACCGGGCCCATCAAGACCGATTCACCGGAGTTCGACGCCGCCGAAAAGGAGGTGAAGGACCGCATCAACCACTTCTTGAACAACAAGGGCACCAAGCCGGTGGACGACTTCCACCGTGCGCTGGGCAAGGTGATGTGGGACAAGTGCGGCATGGCGCGCAACGAGCAGGGGCTGAAGCAGGCCATCCAGGAGATCCGCGCCATCCGCGAGGATTTCTGGAAGAACGTGCGCGTGCCAGGCAAGGCGAACGAGTTCAACCAGGAGCTGGAGAAGGCCGGCCGCGTGGCCGACTTCCTGGAGCTTGGCGAGCTGATGTGCATGGACGCGCTGCACCGCAACGAGAGCTGCGGCGGCCACTTCCGCGAGGAGTACCAGGAGATGGAAGGGCCGCAGCAAGGCGAGGCCAAGCGCGACGACGCCAACTTCGCCTACGTGGCCGCCTGGGAGTGGCTGGGCGAGGCCGGCAAGGCCGAGCTGCACAAGGAGGCGCTGACCTTCGAGGAGGTGAAACTGACGCAGCGTTCATACAAGTAAGATCCACGTACCTGTAGCGTCGACCCTTCCCGAGCGAAGTCGAGGGAGGTCGAACTACCAGAACAGAAAGGCAGATGGGCAACATGAAGCTGACATTGAAGATCTGGCGCCAGAACGGTCCCAACGACAAGGGCCGCATGGAGACCTATCCCGTGAACGATGTGTCCGAGGACATGTCCTTCCTGGAGATGCTGGACGTGCTGAACGACCAGCTGATACGCGAAGGGAAGGACCCGGTCGCCTTCGACCACGACTGCCGTGAGGGCATCTGCGGCATGTGCAGCTTGTTCATCAACGGCGAGGCGCACGGTCCGGGCCGCGGCATCACCACCTGCCAGCTGCACATGCGCAAGTTCAAGGACGGCGACACCATCCACATCGAGCCCTGGCGCAGCGCGGCCTTCCCGGTGATCAAGGACCTGAGCACCAACCGCAGCGCCTTCGACCGCATCCAGGCATCGGGC
>JBIJCH010000263.1:0-4005 GCA_044344815.1 Flavobacteriales bacterium
GCACGCTCGCCGCGACCTTCCAAGGCTCGCGCACCACGAACAGAAAGCGCGCGTTGGGCAGCACGCGCAGCCACGGCTCCAGCAGCAGGCTTGTGCGGGGGTCCTTCCACCCCCACACCGGCAGGTGCGCGCGTTGCCGCACCAGCGCACGCATCGCCGGCTCGTCAGCGTCCCACATGCCCTCGTCCAGCGTCTCCGCCATGGTCCAGCCCCAATCGGGCCAGCCGGTCACCCCGGGCGGACAAGCCTTCGCCAGCATCGTGCGCTGGAGCGTGAGGATGTCCTCGTCCTCGAAGTAGCCGCGCGGGTTGCCCGCATCACCGGGGAACAGCCGTTCACCGATGGGCAGGCCGGCGCTCTGGCACAGCTCGGCCACGAACGAGGTGCCCGAGCGGTGCATGCCGGTGATGATCAGGGCCTGGCTCAAGCTGTGCCGGTGCGTGTGCGGATGATCGGGCAGGCCCGGTCCCGTATCAGGCGAACTGGATCACGAGCCTTCCGTTCTCCTCCTTCACGGGATAGCGGGTGAGGTCGCCTTTCGACGGGCCGCTGAGGTGCTTGCCCGCAAGGTCGAAGGTGCTGTGGTGCCAGCTGCATTCCAGCTGCACGCCGGTCTCCTTCAGCGGACCGCCCTTGTGCGGGCATTTCAGCAACAGCGCCACGTAGCTGCCGTCGGCCTGCTTCGCGATCAGCACCGGGTCGCTCACGGCCTTGGGCTTGATGATCGCGCGGCCTTCGGTGCCGAGGTCGGCCACGGGCAGCATCGCCCTGCCGTTCTCCTCCACCATGCCGGTGGCGGTCTTCGCCGTGGAGCAGCCTTCAAGGGCGGCCAGGGCGGGCAGCACGGCCAGTGCCACGCAGGCCTGGCAGCCGGAGAGCAGGAAGGAGCGACGGTGCATGGGGTGTGGGTGTGGTCACAAGGTAGTTGCAAGCCACAAGAATCAAGTCACAAGTGTCAAGGGACAAGTCACAAGCTTCAAGCGATCAACCGATGAAGACGACCTCCACGTACTCGTTCTCCTTGAGGAAGAGGTCGCGCAGGCGGAACTCGAGCATCCAGCCCACCACGGGCGCATCGGCGCGGAGATCCACCGGCTTGTAGGTCCACCGCTTGATGTCCTTGAACACGGGATCGGGCCAGGTGTGGTTGTATAGCAGGCTGAAGCGCTGGGGTTGGTGGTCCGTGACCAGGGCGCGGCCGTTGGCATCGAAGGCGGTGGTGGTGACCATGAGGGCCGCGCGGCTCAGGCGGCGGTGCCACTCCGCGGGCGGGTCGAGCGTGAAGAACAGTGCCTGCCGGAACTCGAGCCGCGGCATGGTCGCCGCGCTGAAGCGCGCTTCAGGCAGCTGGCGTTCGAGGCGGATGTGACGGGAGGCCATGGGTCAGAACCGGAGGCGCACCTGCATCCGCAGGTCGCTGCGCACGTTGCCGCTGATCTCCTGCAGTCCGCTGCTGATGCGGTCCTGCCCGTTGTAGATCCATGCGCCGTAGCGCACCCACACGTCCACGCGGCGCAGGGGCGTGGCACGCACCATCAGGTACCAGCGCATGCCCCGGTCGTAGTACGGTGGGATGCTGAACAGGCCGATGATGTCGTTCTCGTAGGCGTACAGGCGCGCATCGTAGCTGTCGGTGGCGAACACGGCGATGCGCGCGCTCAGCTCCACCGGGCTGCGCAGCGGGCGGTGCACGATGTCCTGGTACAGGATGAAGCCGTGCTCCAGCGGAGAGGCGCCGCGCTCGTAGTCCACCGTTTCCACCCGGGTGCGCAGGCTCACGCTCTCGCTCACCTTGTAGTTGGCGTTCACGCGGTAGTTCACCTGGGTCACGGGCACCAACGGCTCCACGCCGTCCACGTCCTGCTCGGTGTTGCGCTGGCGGTCCTGGCGCCGCACGCGGCCGTAAAGCTCCACGCGCTTGCTGGGCCGCCAGGTGACCTGCGCCAGCCAGTCGCTGCCCTGGCTGGGGCCGTTGGTCTGGTAGCGAAGCCACGGGAAGCGGAACTGGTCGAAGTAGGCGTTGATGGTCCACTCCCGGTTCGGCCGCACCTCGATGCCGGTGTAGAGCCCGCGCTCGTTCCACGCGTTGGTTCCCTCGGCGAAGGCCAGGCTGTACAGGCCCACGTAGTTCCGCTGGTAGTCGCGGTACAGCATGGCCACGCTCAGCCGGCGGTCGAGCGCGATCAGCAGGCCGGTGAGGCCCGCCATGCCACCGTTGGCGCTGCGCGCGCCCTCGCCGAACCAGGTGAGGTTGCGGTGCATCACGTTCCAGTCCACGCCCACGTTGGTGTTGGTGCTCCCCTGGAACTCGAACTGGTTGTAGGGTTGTGTGTTCCGCACGAGATCCAGGTCATAGGCGGAGCGTGCGGCGGTGGTGCCCACGCTCCACGTGTTCCGCCGGTAGCGCAGGTGGCCGCCGATGATGGTCTCGCCGATGGCGTCCTTCTTCTTCAGCTCGTTCACGGTGCGGTGCAGGCCGTCCTCCTGGAAGCTGCTGATGGTGGCGCTCTGGTCCACGTTCTCGGCCTGCGGATCGTCGGGGTTCTGCACGTTCGCGTCGAGCCTCTTTCGGCTGCCGAAGAGGGTGAGCTCCACGTGCTTCACGGGCTCCAGCTGCACCGCCGCGCCGCGCAGGAACTGGTTCTCGTTCACGCTGGTGTAGGGCGAAAGGCCGGGCGTGTTGCGCTTCACGTTCATGGTGAAGGCGCTCTTGGCCGCGAAGCCGAAGCCCGACCAGAAGGTGAGGCCCTGCCCGAACTGCGCCAGGTAGTCGCCCACGGCCACGGCCTTCACCGGGCCCACGTTGCGCACGAAGAGGTGCGCGCTGTAGAAGTCGAAGCCATCGGGTTGCGAGCCGCGGAAGAACTCCTCGCCCTCGTCCTTCTCGGCGGTGATGCCGAAGCTCACGTTCTGCCGGTAGCGGAAGCGGTAGCGCGTGTACAGCTTCCACGGGCTGCCCAGGTACACCCTGCTGTTCGCGCGGAGCGAGTCGTACACCACGGGGTCGCCCACATCGGGCAGCGGCTCGCCATCGGGGTCGGTGTAGGGCTTGTTGAAGGGATCGCCGCCGCCGATGAAGCCCTTGCGCTGCTCGATGCTGATCTGGCTGCGCACCACCAGCTCATGGCTCCCGTTGCGCAGCATCTCCTTGATGGACGCATTGGTGCCGCCATCGGTGGTGCGCACGGTGACGAAGGGCAGGATCAGCCGGATGCTCGCGGCGTCCAGCTGGTCGATGGCCTGCAGCTCGTAGATGTCGAGCAGCCGGCCGTGCTTGCGCACATGGTCCACGATGGCGGTGATCTGCACGTCGCTCAGCAGCTGCAGGCTGGCGAGCTCGTCGGCCGTGGTGCGGTTGAGGTCGATGGGGTCGTTGTACCGGTCGATGAGGACCTCGAACAGGTTGGTGAGGTCCACGTCGCTGTCGTCGCCCAGGCGCTCGGCGGCGATCTCGATGCGCTGTTCGATGAGGTCGCGCGGCACGCCCAGGTCCTGCTGGGCGAACAGGGGGAGGCCCAGGAGCCAAAGCGCACCATGCAGGGCCCGCCGCATCATCAGAACCGGTAGTTCAGGTTCACCATGGGCGTGGCGCCCAGCTGCGAGCGCACCACCACGGCCAGGTCGATGTCCACGTGCTTCACGCGCACCCCGGCGCCGAAGTGCGCCTGCGCGGGGCCGGTGCTCACGCCGGTGCGCAGGAAGAGCGCGTCCACGGGCCGGTACTCGATGCCGAAGAGGAAGCGCTCGGGCATGTCGATGTCCTTCTCGGCCTCGGCGGTCATGGTGACCCGCGGGTTGAAGGTGTAGCCCAGGCCTGCGCGCAGCACGGTGGGGGCGCGGTCCTCGGGGTCGGTGCTCAGGCTGGCGCGGTTGGGGTTGTACAGGTGCGCGCCGATCCAGAGGGCGTCGGTGAGCTTCGCCTGCATGCCCACTTCCACCGTCACCGCGCTCGTGGAGCCGTAGTTCTCGCCGAGCCGCAGGTTGAGGTAGTCCATCTGCACGCCC
>JBIJCH010000201.1:0-4923 GCA_044344815.1 Flavobacteriales bacterium
AACGAGGGCGTGTACTTCTACACCCTCACCGCCGGCGACGTTCGCCTGACCAAGCGCATGACCGTGGTGCGCTGAGCCCATTGACCGACCGCCGCGAAGGCCCATCCGTTCATGCGGGTGGGCCTTCGTGCTATCACCCATCGAACCGCCCACCACCCAGGCACCGGTCCCACCGCATCGCGCATGGGCCTGCTGCATACCTTCAGCCTGTGCTACCAACCCCTTGAACCCATGATGCGACGCTACGCCATGGCCGCCCTGCTGGCCGCTCCCACCTTGCTGGCCCAAACAGGCCGTGCCCCCCTGCCCCTGCACCCCGACGACCGGCACGCGCCCACCATCCCGGGCCCGAAGCAGCCTGCCGGTGCGACCAAGGGATCCACCTACTTCACCGAGACCTTCGACAGCAACCTGAACGGCTGGACGGTGCAGACCACCCTGGGCAACCTGGACTGGGCCTGGACCAACACGGGCCCCGGTCCCACCGGCAGCACCTACCCCGTACCCGCGCTCAACACCAGCACGCCGAGCGGCTGGGCCATCATCGACGATGACTTCCTGGGTTCGCCAGGCGTGCTCGCCGCCTCGTCGCTCATCAGCCCTGTTATCGACCTCAGCACCGCACCGCCCAACCTGCGGCTCGACTTCGACCAGTACTTCCAGGAGTTCGGCAATCCGGGGGTCGAGACCTACGTGGGCGTGACCACCGACGGCGGATCCACCTGGAACGAGGTGCAGATCAACAGCGGCGTGGGCCGCGACGGGCGGCCGAACCCCGAGCTCATGGACGTGAACATCAGCACCTGGGTGGCCGCGAACCCCGCCAATGTGCGGCTACGCTTCCGGTACGAGGCCACCTGGGACTACGGCTGGCAGATCGACAACATCACCATCACCGACCTGCCCGACAACGACATGGCCTTCCTCGAGGCGCGCAAGACCGGCTTCGACTTCACCAACACCGGCCTCGCGAACATCGACTACAGCATCTATCATGTGGAGCAGGTGCGCGAGATGCTGCTGCACGCCAAGGTGAAGAACAAGGGCTTCCTCGCGCAGACCGCCGTGGTGATGAACGGCTCGGTGGACGGCCCCGGCGGCAACGAGTTCACCGGCGCCAGTGGCACGCTGGCGAGCTCGGCACCGAACGCCATCGACAGCCTGGCCGTGGAGGGTTTCACCCCCAGCGGTGCCATCGGCACCTACACCGTGAACTTCACGCTTTCGCAGGCGGCCACGGATGACAACCCGCTGAACAACACGCGCACCGAGACCTTCCAGGTGGACGACTGCGCCTGGGCGCACGACGACGGCATCTGCCAGCAGGTGCAGACGGCGGGCCCGGACAACCTGCAGGACCAGATGGAGATCGGCAACTTCTTCGACGTGGCGAACCCGGGCAGCTTCCTCTACGCCATCGACGTGGCGCTGCACGAGGACATGAACGTGGGCACGCTGGTGTACGGCTTGGTGCGCGATGAGAACCTGGACGAGGTGGCCGTGACACCGGAGTACGAGGTGACCGCGGCCGATCTGAACGGCATCGGCGGCAACACCTTCGTGACGCTGGTGCTCCCCGACCCGCTGGAGCTGGTGCAGGGCAACGCCTACTGCGTGATGGTGGGCGGATTCGGCGGAAGCGACCAGTTGCACATGTGCACCAGCGGCATCAGCGATGCGCAGGTGAGCATCCTGTTCTACCCGCAGGCGGCCACGCCGAACGCCTTCTACACCACGAAGACCCCCATGGTGCGCGCCCTGCTCGATGCGGGCTGCGCGGGCGTGGGCATCGCCGAGGCCACGACGGAGCTGACGGAGGTGCAGGCCTGGCCCAACCCCTTCAGCGAGGGCTTCGACCTGCGCTTCGACCTGGCGCGCAACGCCGCGGTGGTGACGGTGGAGCTGCGCGATGCCACGGGACGCCTGGTGCGCACCGAGCACCTGGGCCGTCGCCCGGCCGGCACGCACCAGCTGCGCATGGATGGCCGGGGCCTTGCCGCCGGGGTGTATGCCTGGACGCTGCACGCGGACGGCGCGGTGCGCACGGGCACGCTCGTGCACGGCCGCGACTGACCCCGGACGGTGCGCGAAGGCCCCGTTCCCCCAGGGAGCGGGGCCTTCGTGCGCAGGGGGGCCTAGTGCCCCTTCAGCGCCTTGCGCACCTGGCGCATGAGCCCGCTGGCGAAGATGAAATCGTTGAGCTCCTTGTTGTCGCTCTCGAGCAGCTGGTCCTTGTCCCCCTGCCACCACTTGCGGCCCTGGTGGATGAACACGATGTTCTCCCCGGTCTCCATCACGCTGTTCATGTCGTGCGTGATGACGATGGTGGTGGTGCCGTACTCCTCGGTGAGATCCTTGATGAGGTCGTCGATGACGATGCTGGTCTGTGGATCAAGGCCGCTGTTGGGCTCGTCCACGAACAGGTACTTCGGGTTCATGGCGATGGCGCGCGCGATGCCCACACGCTTCTGCATGCCACCGCTGAGCTCGCTGGGGAACAGGCGGTCCTTGTCGATGATGTTCACCCGCTTGAGGCAGAGCTCGGCCCGGTCGCGCATCTCGCTCTCGCTCATGGTGGCGAACATCTTCAGGGGGAACATCACGTTCTCCATCACGTTCAGGGAGTCGAACAGTGCGCTGCTCTGGAACAGCATGCCGATCTCCTGCCGCACCTGTCGCTTCTGCTCCTTGTCCAGCTCATGGAACGACCGGCCGTCGTAGAGCACGCGCCCCTCGTCGGGCACATGCAGGCCCACGATGCACTTGGCCAGCACGCTCTTGCCGCTGCCGCTCTTGCCGATCACCATGTTCACCGTGCCCTTGCGGAACACCGCACTGATGTCGGTGAGCACCTGATTGGCGCCGAAGCGCTTGCTCACGCCCTGCACCTCGATCATATGAGCAGCAGTTGGGTGAGCATGTAGTTGAGGATCAGGATCACCACGTCGCTGTACACCACCGCCTTGGTGCTGCTGATGCCCACCTCGCGCGTGCCGCCCTGCGTGTAGTAGCCCTGGTAGGCGCTCACCGTGGTGATCACCACGGCGAAGACGACCGTCTTGATGAGGGCGTAGGTGACGTGGTAGGGGTTGAACTGCATCTGGATCCCCTGGATGTAGTCGGCACCGCTCACGATGCCGGTGCCCACGCCGGCGGCCCAACCGCCGAAGATGCTCAGGAACATGCTGATGATCACCAGGAAGGGGTTGATCACCACCGAGGCCACCACCTTGGGCAGGATGAGGTAGCCCGCGCTGTTCACGCCCATGATGTCCAGCGCGTCGATCTGCTCCTTCACCCGCATGGACCCGATCTCGGCCGCGATGTTGCTGCCCACCTTGCCGGCCAGGATGAGGCTGATGATGGTGGGGCTGAACTCCAGGATCGTGCTCTGGCGCGCGGCGAAGCCCACCACCCAGGCCTGGATCAGGGGGCTGTCGATGTTGGTCTTGGTCTGGATGGTGATCACCGCCCCCATGAACACCGAGAGGAGCGCCACGATGCCCAGGCTGCGAACGCCCAGCAGGTCGACCTCCTCAACGGTCCGACGCCAGTACAGGCTGAAGCGCTCGGGCCGGCTGAAGGTCTCGCCCAGCAGAAGAAAGTACCGGCCGATGTGGAAGAGGATGCCCATGCGCCCAGGAAGGTCGGCCGAAAATAGCCCATCGCCGCCGGGCGCTGGCAGCGGCAGGCCGCCGCTATCCACGGCCCCTGTTGGTGGCGCATGCCCGATCGTCCTGCGGCCTCCGCCCCTTACCGGGTACCTTTGCCCTGAACACGCTGCCCCATGGACCGCCCCGGCGCCCATATCCTCTCCGCGGCCATGCTGCGCCACGGCCTTTGGGCCCTGCTGCTGCTGCTCGCCGTGGGCTGTGCGTCAGGCCCGCGCTACGGGGCCGCGCGGCGCAAGAAGAAAAGCTGCGATTGCCCCCATTGGAACCGCGTGGACCGGCCGGCCGACGGGGTGCACGCCGGCCTCAACCGCATGGCCGCCCCGGATGGACCGCATCAATGAGCTGCAGCGGCTGCGTGGGCACCTGCCTCCCGCCGCGGTGCCACTGGTGGAGGACTGGCTCCGGCGCCACCCCGTGCATGTGCGCATCGCCCGCACGCGCGCCACGAAACTGGGCGACTACCGGCCCGGGCACGGCGACAGGCCGCATCGCATCAGCGTTAACCGCGAGCTCAACCGCTACGCCTTCCTGGTGACCCTCGTGCACGAGATGGCCCACCACCACACCTTCCTGCGCCATCCACGGCACCAGCCCCACGGCCCCGAATGGAAGGCGGCGTACCGCGAGGCCATGCGGCCCTACCTGAGCCCGCTGGTGTTCCCGGGGGATGTGCTGCAGGCCCTCCAGCACCACCTGGAGCGTGCCCCGGGCAGCAGCTGCACGGACCATGGGCTCATGCGTGTGCTCCGGCGTTACGATGCCGAGCCGAAACCTTTCCTGGAGGACCTGCGTGAAAGCACCATCTTCCTGTTCAACCGCAAGCTGTTCGTGAAGGGGCCCGGCCTGCGCACGCGGTACCGGTGCCAATGCCTCAACGACCGCCGCACCTACCTCATCGACCGCATGGCCGAAGTGCATGTGGAACACCCCTTCCCCACCCGCCGCGCCTCCTGAGCCGGCAGCGTAACGACCAACCATGAGCGACCGCCATACCTACTGCGTGATCATGGCCGGCGGCATCGGAAGCCGCTTCTGGCCCATGAGCCGCACCGCCTACCCCAAGCAGTTCCTCGACTTCCTGGGCCTGGGCCGCACCCTCATCCAGCAGACCTTCGACCGCTTCCTCGCCCTGTGCCCTCCGGAGAACATCCTGGTGGTGACCAACGCACAGTACGCGGACATCGTGAAGCAGCAATTGCCGCAGCTGAAGGACGACCAGATCCTGCTCGAACCCGGACGGCGCAACACC
>JBIJCH010000054.1:0-9480 GCA_044344815.1 Flavobacteriales bacterium
CCCGCATCATCGTGGCGCCCAGCGATCACCTGGTGATGAAGGAGGCCGAGTTCCACGACACCGTGCGGCTCGCCCTGCAGCAGGCCACGGCGCACGACTGCCTCGTGACCCTGGGCATCATGCCCAGCCGTCCCGACACGGGCTACGGCTACATCCAGTTCTCCGACGAGGCCGGCACCGCGCATCCGCGGGTGAAACGCGTGCGCACCTTCACCGAGAAGCCCGACCACGACACCGCCCTGAAGTTCATCGAGAGCGGCGAGTTCCTCTGGAACAGCGGCATCTTCATCTGGACGGTGGCCAGCATCACCAAGGCCTTCCGCGAGCACCTGCCCGACATGGACAAGGCCTTTGCCGCGGGCCACGATGCCTACGGCACCCCCGCCGAGCGCCGTTTCATCGAGGAGGTCTACGCCGACTGCGCCAACATCAGCATCGACTATGGCGTGATGGAGAAGGCCGCCAACGTGTTCGTCGTCACCAGTGATTTCGGCTGGAGCGACCTGGGCACCTGGGGCAGCTTGTACACCCACCTGCCCCACGACGATCGCGGCAATGCGGCGGTGGGCGACCTCGTGCGCCTGTACGATTGCGCGCGCAACGTGGTGCACGTGCAGGAGGAGCGCCTCGTGGTGCTCCAGGGGCTCGAGGACTACATCGTGGTGAGCACCAAGGACGCGCTGCTGGTGGTGCGCAAGCACGACGAGCAGAAGATCAAGCAGTTCGTGAACGACGCCACCGCCGAGTGGGGCGAACGGTTCGTGTAGGCCTGCCCCGCAGCCTTCCAACGGCCGACGGTTGAGCGTGGACGATATTTTCCATGGAGATAATATTCGCGCCATGGACCGTCGGCGTTCCCCAGGGCTAACCGCGCTCACGACCGGTGGGTGAGCACCATGCGCCTCAAGGTGCGGTAGGTACCCCGCGGCCGGGGCCACCAGGCCCGGCCGACCCACGCGCGTCCGGGCTCCGGGGCCCGCCTGGCGCACCCGACCATGACCATGACCTGCCGCTGCTCCAACCCTTGGGGGCCGCGGACCCCAAGGAACCGGTGAAGGTCCTGCAAGCGGCATGGAGCTGGGCGGCATCAGCAAGCGCCGCATCCAGCTGGGGTGAGGGAGCCACGGTTTCCGTACGTTCGTACTCCCCGGACACCGTCCATCCCACCGCACTCCCTCCGAAACCCGTGTCGTCCGCGTTCCCGCTGATCACCGACCCCGCTGCGCTCACGGACCTGATGGAGCGCCTGTCGCGCGAGCCCATCGTGGCCCTCGACACCGAGGCCAGCAGCTTCCACCGCTACACCGAACGGGTGTGCCTGATCCAGTTGAGCACACGCGAGACCACCTGGCTGGTGGACCCCCTGGCCATGCCCGACCTGGCGCCGCTCGGCAGGGCGCTGGCCGACCCGGCCATCGAATGGGTGATCCACGATGCCGATTACGACCTGCGCATGCTCAAGCGTGCAGGTGGCCTTCGCGCGGAGAAGGTGTTCGACACCCTGGTGGCGGCCGAACTCCTGAACGAGCCCGAGCTGGGCCTGGCCGCCAACCTGCAGAAGCATTTCGGCGTCACGCTCGACAAGCGCTTCCAGAAGGCGGACTGGAGCAAGCGCCCCCTTTCGGCAGAGATGCTCGCCTATGCCGCCATGGACACGGCGCACCTCATCGCCCTGCGCGACATCTTCAAGGAGCGCCTGGAGCAGCGGGGCCGCTGGAGCTGGGCCCAGGAGGAGTTCGCCCACCTCGTGGGCATCCCCTTCGAGCGGACGGGCGAGGAGGAGCCGGGCTTCCTGCGCATCAAGGGCGCCAAGGCCCTGAAGCCGCGGCAGCTGGCCGTGCTCCGCGAGCTCCATGCCTGGCGTGAGGCGCTCGCCGAGCGTCTGGACCGCGCCCCCTTCATGGTGCTCGGCAACGACACCCTCATCGACCTGAGCCGCAACCCACCGGCCGACCTGGGCGCGCTGGGTGCGCGCAAGGGCGTGGGCGCGAGCACCCTGCAGCGCAGCGGTCCCGCCATCATGAAGGCCATCGAGAAGGCCATGGCCCTGCCCAAGGACCAATGGCCGCGCCTGGAGAGGCCCAAGCGCTGGGACCGTGACGACGACTACGAGGAGCGGCTGAAGCGCCTGAAGACCGTGCGCGAGGAGCTCATGGCCGAGCACGACCTGCGGCCCGGCATCGTGAGCCCGAACCATGTGCTCGCGGAGATCGCGCGGCTGTTACCGCGCACCACCGCCGAGCTCGAGGCCCTGCCCGGCATGCGCGGATGGCAGGTGGACCTGTTCGGGGAACGCCTGCTGGGCGCCCTTTGAACCACCGATCCGACCCTCCGTGACATCGGTCACGATCGTCACATAGTCACGTAGCTATACATTTGCACCGTTAACGATCTTCCATGTCCACGACAACGCTCGACCAACGGGTGGGAACGGAGAAACTGATCCGGGCCAGCGAACTGCTCAGGGTCGCCGCACATCCCCAGCGCCTGGCGATCCTCGACCTGCTGGGACGCCACAAGCGGCTCTGCGTCTCCCAGCTCGTTGAGCACCTCGGCCTGGAGCAGGCCATCCTCTCCCAGCACCTCACCCTGATGCGCGACAAGGGGCTGGTCGACTTCGAGAAGGAGGGCAGGTTCAGCTTCTATCACCTCGCGCAACCGGACTTCATGAAGATCGTGAAGACCCTGGAGCACTGTTGCGGAACGCTTTGAGCATGGAGATCCTTGGTTACATCGGCGCAGTGCTCATGGGCTTGTCCCTGGGCCTCATCGGCGGCGGCGGCTCGATCCTCACCGTGCCCATCCTCGTCTACCTCTTCAGCGTGGACGCGGTGCTGGCCACCGCCTATTCGCTCTTCATCGTGGGCCTCACCAGCCTCATCGGCTCCTTCAGCCACATGCGGCTGGGCAACATCCATTGGCGCACCGCGATCGTGTTCGGCATCCCCAGCATCCTGGCGGTGTACGCCACACGGGCATGGCTGGTGCCCGCGCTGCCCGACCCCCTGTTCACCCTGGGCGGCACCGCGGTGGGCAAGGCCCTCGGCATGCTCATCTTCTTCGCCCTGCTGATGGTGGCCGCCGCCTACAGCATGATCCGCAGGCAGAAGGCAGCGCCCACGGGGACCACAGGCGTGGCGGTGCACTTCAACTACCTGCTCATCCTCGGCGAAGGCATCGTGGTGGGCACGATCACCGGTCTGGTGGGCGCGGGAGGCGGCTTCCTCATCATCCCCGCCCTGGTGCTGCTCGCCAAGCTTCCCATGAAGCAGGCGGTGGGCACCTCGCTCATCATCATCGCCGCCAAGAGCCTCATCGGTTTCACCGGCGACCTGGGCGGTGCGGAGGTCATCGACTGGAGCTTCCTCCTCCGCTTCTCCGCCGTGGCCATCGCCGGCATCCTGGCCGGCAGCATCCTCAGCAAGCGCATCCCCAACGAGAAGCTCAAGCCCGCCTTCGGCTGGTTCGTGCTCGTGATGGGCATCTACATCATCGCCAAGGAACTCTCCAACCTCAGCTAATAGCACGGGCGCGTCATGACCCGCCCCAACGATAACCCCACACCCATGAAAGTCGAACAGATCTACACCGGCTGCCTGGCCCAGGGCGCCTACTACATCGAGAGCGAAGGCGAGGCCGCCATCATCGATCCGCTGCGCGAGACGCAGCCCTACCTGGAGCGTGCCGCGAAGAGCGGCGCACGCATCAAGTACGTGCTGGAGACCCATTTCCACGCCGACTTCGTGAGCGGTCACCTCGACCTGAGCAGGAAGACCGGCGCGCCCATCGTGTACGGGCCGAACGCGAAGCCCAGCTTCGAGGCGCTCATCGCCACCGACGGCGAGGAGCTCAAGGTGGGCCTCCTCACCATCAAGGTGCTGCACACGCCCGGACACACCATGGAGAGCACCACCTACCTGCTGCTCGACGAGGCCGGCAAGCCCCATTGCATCTTCACCGGGGACACCCTGTTCATCGGCGACGTGGGCCGTCCGGACCTCGCCCAGAAGGCCGGCTCCATCACGCAGGAGGACCTCGCCGGTTTCCTGTACGACAGCCTGCACAACAAGATCATGACCCTGCCCGACGATGTGATCGTGTACCCGGCGCACGGTGCCGGCAGCGCCTGCGGCAAGAACATGAGCAAGGAGACCTTCGACACGCTGGGCAACCAGAAGGCCACCAACTACGCGCTGAAGGCCGCCACGAAGGAGCAGTTCATCAAGGAGGTGACCGACGGCCTGCTGCCGCCCCCCGCCTACTTCCCGCAGAACGTGGCCATGAACAAGGGCGTGATCCCCAGCGTGGACTCCGTGAAGGAGAAAGGGCTCCGCGCGCTCACGCCGGACCAGTTCGAACTGGTGGCCGAGACCGAGGGTGCGCTGGTGCTCGACACCCGTGGTGCGCAGACCTTCAAGGACGGCTTCGTGCCCCGCAGCATCAACATCGGCATCAAGGGCGACTTCGCCCCCTGGGTGGGCGCCATGATCCCCGATGTGAAGCACCCGCTGCTGCTGGTGACCGATGCGGGCATGGAGGACGAGGTGGTGACGCGCCTGGCCCGCGTGGGCTACGACAACGTGTTCGGCTACCTGAAGGGCGGCATCGACGCCTGGAGGACCTCGGGCAAGGACGTGGACACATCGAGAGCATCACCGCCGAGGAGTTCGCCAAGCGCTTCCACGCGGACAAGCTGCGCGTGGTGGACGTGCGCAAGGACGGCGAATACGCCGCCGAGCACGTGGACGGTGCGTGGCACGCGTCGCTCCAGTACATCAACCAGAACCTCGCGGCATTCAGCAAGGAGGAGACCAACTACATCCACTGCGCCGGCGGCTACCGCAGCATGGTGGCGGCCAGCCTGCTGAAGGCGCGCGGCCACCACAACATCGTGGACGTGGCCGGCGGGTTCAACGCCATCAAGAAGACCGAGGTGAAGGTGACGGACCACGTATGCCCGAGCACGTTGAAGAAATGAACGCCAGCGAATGGTGAATGGTCGATGGTGAATGGGCCGCATCCGGGCATTCCCGTTCACCATCCGCCAATGACCATCCACCGATAACCCGACCCCCATGCTCGAGACACTGAAACAACCCTGGCCGTGGTACGTGGCCGGCGCCCTCATCGGCCTCACCGTACCCTACCTGCTGCTGGTGGGCAACAAGACCTTCGGCATCAGCAGTTCGCTGCGGCACCTGTGCGCCGCATGCTTTCCCGGCGATGTGAAGTTCTTCAAGTACGACTGGCGGAAGGAGGCGTGGAACCTCTTCTTCGTGGGCGGCATCGCGCTCGGTGCGTACATCGGCGCCACCCTCCTGGCAGACCCGAACCCCATCGAGCTGGCGGAGCCCACGAAGGCCTACCTCGCGGAGAAAGGCATCACCGACACGAGCAGCCTGCTTCCTCCCGAGCTCTTCAGCTGGGAGAACCTGTTCACCGTGAAAGGCCTCGTGTTCTTCGTGCTCGGCGGTTTCCTCGTCGGCTTCGGCACGCGCTACGCCGGTGGCTGCACCAGCGGTCACGCGATCATGGGCCTCAGCAGCCTTCAGTGGCCCAGCCTCGTGGCCACCATCATGTTCATGGTGGGCGGCATCGTGATGACCTGGTTCATCCTCCCCCACCTCCTCACCCTTTGACCGCCATGCACAACGACCTGAAACATGCGCCAACGCCCGCGGAGCTGAGCGACCTCCAAGCCCGCGAGCTCGACTCCGTCTGCGTGAACGAGAGCGTGCTGAAGCACCCCTGGTGGTACAACCTGAAGTACAGTGCCTGGGGCATCCTCTTCGGCATCGTGTTCGTGAAGGCCGAGATCATCAGCTGGTTCCGCATCCAGGAGATGTTCCGCTTCGAGAGCTTCCACATGTACGGCGTGATCGGCACGGCCGTGATGGTGGGCGCGCTCAGCGTGCTCCTGATCCGCCGCACCAAGGCCCGCACCATCTACGGCGAGGAGATCCACATCCCGAACAAGGAGTTCAACAAGGGGCAGGTCTACGGCGGCCTGATGTTCGGCCTGGGATGGGCGATCACGGGCGCCTGCCCCGGTCCGCTCTTCGCCCAGATCGGCGCCGGCTTCAGCGCGGTGCTCGTCACCTTCCTCAGTGCGTGGGCCGGCACCTATGCGTACGGCGTGATCCGCGACAGGCTGCCGCACTGATCATCCCGCGTCATGGTCGCGCCCCTGATCGTCCTCTTCGCCGCCCTGGTGGTGCTGGTCTACCTTACGGTGGTGGACCAGGCCGCCGAGGTGCTGAGCGCGCGTGCAGGCATCCCCTATGACCCGAAGCGCTCACGCCTGACGCGTGGCCTGGTGCTGGCCCTGATGGGGGCGCTGGTGGTGATGATGGTCCTGCCGAAGCGGCTCTTCGAACCCCGACCGCCCACCGTGGCCACGTGGGGGCCCGACAGCCTGTGGCTCGGCCCGGACACCGCACAGCTGGCCTTCCTGGATGATGACCGGGAGGCGCTCGTGCGCTACGGACGGGAGCTCATCCGCAACACATCGTTCTACTTCGGTCCCAAAGGCACGGTGGCACAGCTCACCAACGGCATGGACTGCGAGAACTGCCACCTCGACGCCGGCACGCGCCCCTGGGGCAACAACTACGGCGCGGTATGGACCACCTACCCGAAGTTCCGCGAGCGCAGCGGCTCGAACGAGACCGTGGTGAAGCGCGTGAACGACTGCTTCGAGCGCAGCCTCAACGGCACCGCACCCGACAGCTCGGGGCGCGAGATGCGGGCCATCCTCGCCTACCTCGAGTGGTTGGGCTCGGGCCTGGACAAGGGCGCGAAGCCGAAGGGTTCGGGCATCGCCGAGCTCGCCTACATGGACCGTGCGGCCGACACCACCAGCGGGGCCGCCATCTACAGCGCGAAATGCGCAAGCTGCCACCTGCCCGACGGAAGCGGGGTGGCGGCCGTGGACGGACTCACCTACCAGTACCCACCGCTCTGGGGCCCGAACAGTTACAACATCGGTGCGGGGCTTTACCGCCTGAGCCGTTTCGCCGGTTACGTGCGCAACAACATGCCGCTCGGCGCCACGTGGGAGGCCCCCCAGCTCAGCGACGCCGAGGCCTGGGACGTGGCCGCCTACATCAACTCCCGCCAGCGGCCATCCCGCGACCTGTCCGGCGACTGGCCGCGCCTGGCGGGCAAGCCGGTGGACCATCCCTTCGGTCCGTTCGCGGACAGCTTTCCTGAACACCAGCATAAATACGGGCCCTTCGCACCGATCGCGGCGGTCCATAAGAAGAAGTGACCATGAGCGAGATCCTCCACCCACCCGGCTGCGCTTGCGGCGCGCACGACGAAGCTCCGCTCGACGAGGGACGCCGGCGGATGCTCCGGTCCCTGGGCGCCCTTGGAGCAGGCCTCACCCTGGGCCCCACACTGGCCATGGGCGCCTTGAGCGATCCCGTGCGGCGCAGCGAGCTCACCGGATCGCGTGCGGTGATCCAGGGCAAGGCACAGCGGTTCTCCCTGCTCTTCACCAGCGACATCCACGCGCAGTTGCATACGCACGATGAGTTCTTCCTTGAGAACGGGAGACCCGTGTACCGGAAGCGCGGCGGCTACGGCGTGCTGAAGACGATGATCGACACCCTGCGGGCGGAGGACCCTGCGAACACCCTGGTGATCGACGGTGGCGACTGCTTCCAGGGAGGTGGTGTGGCGGCCATGAGCGAAGGACGTGCCATCGTGCCCCTCATGAACCGCATCGGCTACGACCTGATCCTGCCCGGCAACTGGGAGGTGGTCTACGGCAAGGAGAACATGCTGAAGGACCTCGGCGGCTACCGCGCGGCGAAGATCTGCGCCAACATGTGGCACGAGAAGCTCGCCGACTATTGCGGGGACATGCAGGACCCCAACGCCGACCTCGCTGGCGAGATGATCTTCCAGCCTTACTGGACACGCATCATCGCCGGGGTCAAGATCGGCTTCATCGGCTACAACGATCCATTGACGCCCAAGCGCCAATCGCCGGCCTACAGCTGCGGCATCAAGTTCACCAAGCCGGAGCTGAACGTGGCAAAGTACATCCGCATCCTGCGCGATTATGAGCAGTGCACCATGGTCTTTCTGGTGACACACATGGGCCTCGCGCAGCAGGTGGACCTCGCCAACAAGCCCGAGGTCGAGGGCGCCGACCTGATCCTCGGCGCCGACACGCACGAACGCGTGCGCAAGCCCATCGAGGCGAAGTATAGCAAGGTGGTGGAGCCCGGATCCTTCGGGTCGTTCCTCGCGCGCTTGGATGTGATCGTTGAGGACGGCAAGGTGAAGGACAGCCACTACGAGCTGCTCGACGTGGACCCGGAGAAATACCCGGCCGACAAGGGAATGCTCCAGCTCGTGGACGAAGTGAGCGCACCGTACACGGAGCAGCTCGGCAAGGTGGTGGGCAGCACCAGGAACACCCTGGTGCGCTATTACGTGATCGAGAACCCCATGGACAACCTGATAACGGACGCGCTGATGTGGAAGCTGAAGCCCGACATCGCGATCAGCAACGGATTCCGCTTCTGCCCGCCGATCGTGGCGGATGGAAAGACCCCCACCCCCATCACCAACGACCACCTTTGGAGCATGATCCCGGTGGACAGCGACGCCAAGTACGGCGAGGCGACCGGTCAGCAGGTGTGGGACTGGCTGGAGAAGGAACTGCACAACGTGTTCGCGAAGGATCCCGCCAAGCGCTTCGGCGGCTGGGTGGTGCGCTTCAAGGGCATGACGGCCAACTTCACCATGCACAACGACCTGGGCCAGCGCGTGAACTGGATCAAGATCGCGGGCAAGCCCATCGACCTGGGCAAGAGTTACCTGGTTGCCGCCTGCGAGCGTAAAGGCGACCCGGACGACACCCTGTGTCGCCTGGATAAGGTGAAGAACCCGCGCCTCGCCCACGTCACCATGCACACCATCCTGCGCGAGTACTTCGCCAAGTTCAGTCCGGTGGCGCCCAAGGTGGAGGGCCGGATCACCGCCACCGATGCACCGCAGGAACTGCTGAGCCAGTTGGAAGGGTATGATTACGAGTTCCGTTGATCTCCGTGAGCGAGGTCACTGAGATCACGCACGACACCAAGGACCTTTGCACAACTCCAGACCATGAAGAAGCTCATCCTCCTTTTCGCACTGCTGTTGGGCAGCGCACTGACGTCCCACGCACAAGGGACCACCGGTTCCGAAACGCCCCGCCAGCACCGTATCGTGATGCAGCTCGTAAGCGGCGATACCTTGGTGCATAAAGGCCTGATGCGCCAGTTGCGCAATATGCTGGAGGCCGCGCCCACGATGAAATTGGAGGTCGTATGCCATGGACCCGGCATGGACCTGTTGATGAGCGACCGCAGTATCGTGGCGGGCAAGGTGAAGGAGTTCGCGGGAAAGGGCATCGTATTCCTGGCCTGCGAGAACACCATCGCGGAACGCAAGCTCGACCGAGGCAAGATCATCCCCGAGGCC
>JBIJCH010000250.1:0-4176 GCA_044344815.1 Flavobacteriales bacterium
GCCGTCCATGGCCCAGCGCGGCATGTAGCCGCCGTAGCCACTGCGGGTGAGGTCAACGATGTCCTTACCGCCCTCGGCGCTCACGATGCCCACCTGGCCTATCCACTGCTCCTCGTGCAGAAAGCTCACCACGAACCACTTGCTGTCGGGGCTCCACTCGTACCACTGGTCGCCATCGGAGTAGCTGTAGTTCCTGTTGCCGGGCACGATGGTGCGCGTCTGCTTGCTGGCCAGGTTCAGCACCTTCAGGGTGGTGCGCTCCTCCAGGTAGGCGACCTCCTTTCCATCGGGGGAGTAAGCGCATTGGAACTCCTCGGCGGGCGTGGTGAGCAACGGCTCCTCCTTCAGCAGGGTGGCGTTGAAGAAGTACTTCTCCTCCTTGCGGGCGATGGCGGTGGTGTACAGGTCCCAGCTGCCGTTGCGCTCGCTGGCATAGAGCAGCGTGCGGCCGTCGGGGCTGAAGCTCACGTTGCGCTCCTGCTCGGGCGTGTTGGTGATGCGGCGCGTGGTGCCTTCGGCGATGCTGGTGACGAAGACCTCGCCGCGGTGGATGAAGGCCACCTCCTTGCCGTTGCTGCTGGGGTCGTACTCGTCGGCGCTGTTCACGCTGATGATGCGCTCGGGGTTGTAGCGCCCGTCGGTGTTGATGCGGATGTTCACCTTGCGCGGCTCGTTGCCCTCGGTCATGGTGTACAGCTCGCCACGGTGGCTGAAGCAGAGCACGGCGCCATCGCTGATGCTGAGGTAGCGCACCGGGTGGTCCTTCAGGAAGCTCACCTGGGTGCTGGTGCCGCCGCCCACGGGGATGCGGTGCACGTTGAAGGTGCCCTTCTCCTCGCTGAGGTAGTAGAGGGTGCTGCCGTCCTTGCTGAAGACGGGGTTCCGGTCTTCGCCGGGGAAGGTGGTCACCTGGCGGTAGGTCTTGGTGGCGGGGTCGAAGGTCCAGATGTCGCGGGTCACCGAGCTGGTGTGGTGCTTGCGCCAGTTGTCCTCGTAGCCCTTGCGGTCGTGGTAGGCGATGAGGGTGCCGGCGGGGTTGTAGCGCGCGCGTTCCATGGCGATGGTGCTCACCTGCATCGGCCTTCCGCCCACCACGGGCACGGTGTACAGCTCGCCCAGGCCGCCCACGGGGTATTGCTGGTTGTGCGCGTCGTCCTGCCGGGTGCCGTAGAAGATGACCTGCGAGCCGTCCGCGCTGAAGTCGGTCGGGGTCTCCCCATTGCCGTGGAAGGTGAGGCGCGTGGGTGCACCGCCTTCTGCGGGCATCACGAACACGTCGCCGTTGCCGTAGCGCAGGCTGGTGAAGGCGATGCGCTTGCCGTCCCTGCTCCATACCGGGGAGTGGTCCAGGGCCTCGTTGGTGGTGAGGGGCACGGCATCGCCACCGCCCACGGGCACGCGCCAGATGTCGCCCTGGTAGCAGAAGGCGATGGTGGTGCCATCGGGGCTGATGGCGGCGTTGCGCAGCCAGAGGGGGCCTTCGGTGGTGGCCTGTTGGGCCGTCGCGCCAAGGGCCGGCAGCAGGGCGAGCAGGGCAAGGGTCTTCTTCACGGGTTCAGGGGGATGAAGCGTCAAAGATGGCGGAGCGGAGCGGAACGGCCCGGCGCACCGGTCCCCAGCTTCACCGTCCGTCCCGCAGGCGCACCAGCAGCGGGGAGTTGGTCAACGCGCGCCCGGCCGGTCGGATCCCTGCGTTCCTGACCGATCTTTGGGGAAATCCCCGGCCATGATCACGCACGCCTCCTCCCTGGCCACCATGCCCGCCCATGCGCGGGTGTGGGTGTACAAGAGCGCGCAGCCCTTCACCGATGCGGAACAACGGCTCATCGCCGACCGCGGGGCCGCGTTCACCAGCACCTGGGCCGCGCACGGCGCCCCATTGGACGCGACCGTGGAGGTGCTCCACGGCCATTTCGTGTTGGTGGCGGTGGACGAGGAGCAGGCCCGCGCCAGCGGCTGCAGCATCGACAAGAGCGTGCGCTTCATCCAGGAGCTGGAGCGCGAGCTGGGACGCAGCCTCACCGACCGGATGGTGGTGGTGTACGAGCGCGACGGCGCCGTGCGCAGCTGCCGGGTGGACGAGGTGGAGGACCTGCTGGATGAGGGCGAGCTTCACGCGGGCACCATGGTGTTCGACGACCTGGTGAGCACCAGGGGCGACCTTGATGCGCGGTTCCGCATCGCCTTGCGCGACAGCTGGCTGGAACGCTTCCTGTGACCGCGTCACGGCCCGTCCACAAGGCCGTAGCGCAGTTCGAAGTAGGGTTGTCCGATGGCGGGCAGCTTGTCCTCGGGCGTGGCATCGCGCACGGCGATCCGGTCGGGCGGAAGCGACAGTTCCTGGACCAGGAAGGCCTTCAGCAGGGCGATGCGCGCCGCGTAGAGCCGGTCCACCTCGTTCCGCAGGGCCTCCGCTCCGGCGAGGCGGATGCAGCGCTTCTGTATCGGGTCGCCGCTGGGGCCGCCCACGCGGTCAAGCCAGGCCAGGAAGCCGGCTGACCGGATGTCGATCCGGGCCAGGTGCGCCTCCAGCTCCACCTTCGGAAGGGTGAGCGGGGTGCCGATGCTGTCCTCCGCGTAGGCCTTGCGCGCCAGCAGCAGGGCCTGGGCCTCGGCCTCGCCCTCACGGTCGCCGCTCTGCACCAGTTCGATGCGGAGGTCCGGTTTGCTCTCTGCCACCCGGGCCACGGTGCGCAGCGGTTTCTCCTGCTTGCTGGTGAGGTCCTCCTGCAGGTACAGGAAGCGCACGCTCTTCAGGTCCTCCTCATTTTCGGCGCCGAAGGCCCGGGCCAGCAGGTTGGCAGGTGCGCTCACCGCCTTCACCACCAGGTTCTTCAGCACCTGCCATACGATGGGCATCACGCGGTATTCGGGGTCGTCCAGGTCGCCTTCCACGGGGATGTCGAGCTCGATGTTGCCGTCCTTGTCCTTCAGCAGCGATACGGCCAGGCGCACCGGCAACTGGTAGGCGGTGGCGATGTCCATGCGCCGCCCGAACTGGAAGTCCTCCACCAGCACATGGTTCCTGCTGGTGAGCTTGTTGTCCACGATCGCGGTCTCGTTGTGGTAGGTGGTGACACCGCTGAGCACCGGGTGCGCGAGGAAGAAGGTGGTGTACGGACCGAAGTCGGGCATGCCCAGGCTCACGATGTCGTACCGGAAATGCATGTTCCGCAGCGAGTTCGGATCGAGGTCCATGCGCGCGTCGAAGGTGCCCGTGCCGTTGAGCTTGGAATGCGCGAAGAGCGTGATGCTGTCGCGCTTGCTGTCGATGCCGTTGGTGGTGAGCGACAGGTCCGTGAGCTTGTAGCGGAAGGTGTTCTGCAGGGTGTGGTCGTTGAAGGCCACCTCACCGTTGCGGATGGCCAGCGAGTCGACCTTGTAGTCCAGCGCGTCGTAATCCTCCGTGACCAGTCCCAGGTAGTAGGAGAGCATGCTGAAGGGGTTCATCGGGTCGTACCCGAGCTCCTCCTCGGCCGCCACCGAGGTGGCCACGGTGTCCTCGGCCAGCAGCCTGGTCCAGTTGTCGCCCTGGTCGTACAGCTCGAACAGCAGGTAGGGGCGGTCGGCGGTGAAGCGCCCCACGCGGTAGCGTTCCGCCTTCACGTCGATGGTGTCGACGATGATGTCGAGCGCGCCGATGCGCGTGAGCGTGACCGAGGCCGGGTCGGTAAGCTGCGCCTCGCGCAGGTGGAGCTCGCCGCTGATGCCCACGTCGGTGGCCTCGTCCGCATCGCCGCGCACGTGGAAATGCCCATGCATGCTTCCGCTGAGGGCGCCGATCCTCATGTACGGCCGCACGTAGGCCTCGAACATCCGCAGGGGCACGCTGTCCAGCAGGGCGTCCACCGCGTACACCGCCGAGCCCTGCGCGTAGGTCACATCGGTGCGCAGCTGCGATCCGTTGCGCAGGCGCAGGGAAGCCATCGCCGCCACCAGGTCCTGGTCCCAGGCCAGCCCCGGCGAGCGCACGTCAAGCCCCTCCACATGGAAGGGGTCGGGCATCAGGTCGCTGCGGTAGTCGATGCGGCCGTTCGTGAGCACCAGGTCGCGCACGGACCAGCGCACGGGCACCGTGTCAGCCGGTTCCGGCGCAGGTGCGCTGTCGCCTGCGAAGCGTTCCACCAGGTCGCTGAAGTTGAACCGCTCGCCGTGCTGAAGGATCCGCACGAAGGG
>JBIJCH010000047.1:0-10189 GCA_044344815.1 Flavobacteriales bacterium
AGGGCCTCGCCACGCGTACCGAGCTCACCTCGTAGGTGCCGCCGAGCATCTTGTACAGGGTGGTGTTCACGTCGATGGTGTCCACCCGCAGGAAGAGGGTGTCGCCTGCGGCCTCCAGCACCTGCAACCCCCGGATGTGCACGTTGCCGGTGAAGGGGTTCAGCCGGAAATGGTCCAGTGTGACCTGCCGCCCCGTGTGCTCAGGGCTGTATTTCGCCACCGCCCAGCGCACAAGCGGGGGGTGGAAGAGGAGCAGCCCCACCACCAGCAGGAGCAGGATGGCGACGGGCCAGGCGAGGAGGAGCAGGATGCGTCGAAGGATGCGCATGGCAGGAGTGCGCCAAGCTAAGCGAGCGCGCTGGACCGGGCATGCTCGCGCTGGTGCGCACCTCCACGGCTTCGGAAGCATGGCGTTGGTCAGGTCCGGGGGTGAGCAATGTCACGTCCGCCGTTCACGTGGCGCGGGACCTTTGTTCCATGGATGCGCAAAGGCCCGGTCGGCATGCGGTCGCAGGTGTTCGCCGTTGGTCGAGATCTTCCTTTCAGGGGATCGTCGAGCCTCGTCCACCGGTTCGACTTCAAGGGGTGAATAGCGCACCCCTCGGACATCGGAAAGCGATCGGCGCATGTGTTGCCAACGAGAGAATGAGGACCATGCGGTAGAGGATGATCAGGACGATGAGGCTCAAGCTGGCGGCGCTGCTGTTGTTGTTGCCGGGCATGGGCTTCGGTGCTGCCGGGCATCTGGTGCTCGACGGCATCCTGAAGGTGAAGGGGATGTCCATGGCCGGCGCCCGCATGGTGATGGTGGACCATCAGGGCTCATCCATCGTGATGGATAGGGGGCTGGAGCACTTCACCCTCACGCTGGACCTGAACAGTGAGTACCTCATGGAGTTCACCCATCCGGGCTGTGTCACCAAGCAGGTGTTCGTGGACACCCGCGTGCCAAGCGGTGATGCCATCTTCCGCGATCACTTCTTCCCCTTCCAGGTGACCCTGCAGGCCCCGGCCCCTGATGGTCCTTTCGCGTACGACGGGCCCGTGGCGAACGTGCACTTCGTGGCCGGCATCAACGATTTCGGGTATGACACCGACTACCGCGGAAGGCCCATGCCGCGCTTGAAGGAGGCGATGGACACCGAGCGGGACCGCCTCGCCGGCCGGGTGCCCGTGGTGGTCCAGCCGTCGGTGGCGCCTGTGATGGCATTGTCGGTGGATCGTGCTGATGTGGTGGCGCCGCTCGATCCGCGCCGGACCCCGTTGCGGACCGCCACGCTACCGGAACCTGCCCTGCGCAAGGGCCGGGTGCCGCGCATCGCCGTCGCTGTGGACCGTCCTTCCCCCGCGCGGCTTGAAGTGGTGCGCCCGGCCGCTCCGGTGAATGCGCCTGTGGTGCGCGAGGCCCCCGTGCTGCTCGATGACCTGCGCGAGGACGCCGTGGTGGTGGAGCCGCTCCGGGTCATCCGCATCGTGCGCATCCGTGCGCATGGATCCGTGACGGAGTATCGCCGCGTGACACACCGGTACGGCCAGGTAACACACTTCCGGAACGGGCAGGCCTGCAGCGCATTGGAGTTCGAGCAGGCCGTGGGCGAGCGCTGATCGCTCCTTTACCAAGGCGGGATCTCCCGGGATGCGTGCGCATCGAAGCGCTTGGGTGCTGACAGAGGCATGGTCTGGTCGACGATCGCCGTGATCATCGGGGTCTCGCAGGGGTGACGGAGCCCCTGGTCATCGACGTGAGGCGCACGCTGTTCCGCAGCAGCGCTGAAGCTGCGCTCTGTTCGGGCGGTGGGTGAGGGTGAAGTGATCGGTCGCGCCACGCAGCGGTGCCCGGCACGCCATCACGGCACCCACACGCGGCCGGTGTGGCGCGCGCCATCGCAGCGCAGCTCCCAGGCGATCACGCCGCTGTATAGCTGGTCGACCGGGTGCCCGGCATCGAGGCCATGCCCGGTGAAGGAGGCCAGGGTCCTGCCGAGCGCGTCGAACAAGGTGATCCGCGCGTCGGTGCAGCCGGTCCACCGCCACCGGATGCGTTCGCCGTCGCACCAGGCGTTCACCTGGGTCAGGCCTGCTTCGTCGATGCCCACCGGCAACAACAGGGCGTCAAGGCCCACCAGCACCGGGTCGTGGTCGCTGCAGTGGAACGCATCGGGCTGGTAGAAGGGCAGGTTCACCGACCGGTAGTCGAGCGCGGGCGGTTCGCTGCTGTTGATGGACCAGGCAGCGGCTCCGGTCACCGCACCGAGCAGGGCGGGTGAGGCCAGCGCATGGTCAAGGGCGCCAGCCGTGCGGTCGAAGGTGTAGGTGCGGGTGCCCACGGGGCCCAGGTCGGTGAAGCCCGCGGCGCGCAGCACGTCCACGGGGTCCTCCTCGCGGTACGCGTTCATGTCGCCCATGACCAGCTGGGCCTCGATGCCGGTGATCGCGCGCAGGTTGGACCACTGGTCGGCGAGGGCGAAGGCCTGTGCCTTGCGTGTGCCGTTGTAGCATCCCTGCCCATCGCCCAGGTCCTGGTCGCTGGTGCCGCCACCACCGCAGTTCTTGCTGCGCAGGTGCATCGTGCTCAGCAGGAACCGGCCGCCGGTGGCGTTCACCTGGAAGCCCTGCGTGTGGTGGTGACGCTCGAAGAGCGAGGTGGACAGGGTGTACAGCGGGGTGCAGGGGGTCAACGAGGCCGTTCGGTAGAAGAGCACGCTCTTGGTGCCCCCGCCGGTGGCCCCGTCGTCGATGGCGGCATAAGGGCTGCCCACGGCCGCGTTCAGCGCGTTCAACAGGTCCACGTACGCGATGTTGTTCTCCTCCAGCTCGTGGAGCACCAGCGCATCGGCATCGAGCGCGGCAAGGGCCGCCACCAGCTTGGTGCGCTGCCGGGTGAGTTCACCGCCGGTGTTCGCGCCCCAGCCGCCCAGCGTGGTCCAGTAGTTCAGCACGTTCAGCGTGGCCACGCGCAGGCCGCCGCCCACCGCGGGCACAGCGGGTCGGGGTGCGTGCATGAGGGCGATGGGCCCCGCCGGTTGCAGGCGGTATTCACCGAAGGCGTAGCCCAGCACGGCCACCAGGTCGGTGATGGTGCTGCCGCAGCGAAGGGTTCCTTCGGGCCCCATGAACGGGGGCGGGAAGGGGTCGCTCACGGCGAGGCCATCGTCCAGCAGCACCATGCTGCGGGTGTTCTGCACATCGAGCGCGGTGACGGCGGCCACGTTGCCGGTGCCGCTGCTGCTGGTGCCGGAGGTCGATGCATCGTTCGGGTCGATGCTGTCGGTGGGGGCCACCAGCCGCTCGGGGGCCAGCGTCACCTGCCCGTACTGCGCCCAGTCGCTCACATCCGTCACCACCAGGTCGCCGGGGAAGCGAAGCAGCATGCCTTCGTAGCGCTCGTACACGGTGAGCGAGGGCACGGGCAGTGACAGGTCGGTCGGGGTCACCGTGCCGCTGCCCACCACGTTCTCGGCCACCACATTGGTGAGCTCGGTGAGGCCTTGGTACTCGATGGCCTCGCCGGTCACCTCCACGCGGTCGCCCGGGGCGATTCCGTTCGGGCTGGGATCGTAGACGAAGAGGCCGTTGCTCGTGGCCGGATCACCGTCGCAGCCCGGCTCCTCGATGAAGTAGCCCTCCAGCGAACCCGCGCCCAGGTGGATGGCCGTGACGATGCCTGTGGTGGTGACCACCTGGCCCGCGTAGGGCGAGGTGCCCCCCGGCCCCTGGATGGCGCAGATGGGCGTGATCTGGGCCGTGGCCCATACCGGCAGCAGCAGGGCAGGGCAGAGGAGACGACGCATGGCGGTGGCCAAGGTAACGGCTGGTGGGGCGCCGTGGTTCGGGCGCGGCAGGTCCCGAAGCGTTCAGCCCAGCGTCACTTCCACCTGCGCGCGCAGCAGGTCGTCCAGTGTCCCGCGCCGGCGGATGAGGTGCGCACGGCCTTCGTGCACGAGCACCTCGTGCGGGCGGAAGCGGCTGTTGTAGTTGCTGGCCATGCTCCTGCCATGGGCGCCGGTGTTTCCCCTGCTCATGCGGATAATGGGCGGCGGACAGGACCGGGAGGAGCAGGCCCGGGGATCCCTCAATATGATCCCGGGAAGCTCGCGTCCACCGCGATGATCACGTCGGCCTGGTCGATGAACTCCGGTGAGAGCCGGCCAAGGTCGTCCTGGGTCACCGTGGCGATGGTGAGCATCTTCAGGTCGGGCCGGGCCCGCTTCAGGTACCAGCCGATGCCCTCGTGGAAGTCGGAATGGTAGCTGCCGTTGAAGTGCAGGAAGCGCGCGCCGGGGCGATGGTTCGCCAGGATGAAATGGGCCATGGTGGCGTCCTTCAGGGCCTGTGCCTTCGGCATGTTCGGGGTCGCGTGGTCACCCATCATGGTCATCATCTTCACATAGCCCGGTAGCGCGGCATCGTAGGCGATCGGCAGCGGTGCGATCCACCGGCGCTCGGCCTCGGGCACGGTGTCGAGCGCCTCGAAGCCGCCTTTGCTCACCGCACGGGCATGGCGCCTGGGAACGTTGGTGGCCACGAAGGGCAGCCCCTTGTCCCGCGCCAGGTCCACCAATGGCGCGTAGTCGGTGAGGTGGTTCTTCCACAGGCGCGCGAGGGTGTCGAACGCGGCCTGGTCGATCTCCTTCCGCCGGTAGCGATCGAGCGTGGCCTGGTCGTCGGCCTCGATCATCTCGGCGCCGAGCGCGAGCGGGCCCCGTGCCGCGAGCTCCTCCGCGAGCACCCGCTCCAGCCAGGGCGCCACGGGGTTGTTGTGCAGCTCACCGAAGAGCACCACCTCGGCCTGGGCCGCCTGCTTCACCATCCGCTCATGCGAGAGCTTCCTCCCCTTCGCGTCGAACAGGGTGTATGCCGGTCGTACCTGGGCATAAGAGGCCACGTGCAGGAGGACCGTGAGGAGCAGGATCGGGTGACGCATGGGATGGATCATCATCGCCGGAGCGGGCGGCGTACTTCGTTGCGAAAGGCCTCGTTCAGCAGGTCCTTCACCTGCATGCGCTGGCGGTATCCTCGCCCGATGCGATCGTACAGGCCGACCAGCCGGTCGTGAAAGGCGCGGGGTGCGAACAACATGATGCAGAGGATGACGACCCCGGCCGGGATGAGCACGCCGAACCAATGCAGCGGCTCGCTACTGTCCCGGTTCTCCCGATACACCTTCACGGCAGCAATGGGCGCAGCGACCAGGACCAATGGCAACAGCAGGGCCCGAAGGGGGATCGGCCAGTTCAAGAGGCTGTCCTCCTGTTCATCGCGCTCCTCGTAGAGGTTGATCGCCGGGCCCACACGACCGCGTTCGGTCCAGCGCTGCAAGGAGTAGAGGCCGATCCATAGTTCCGGCTCCGCATCAGGAAGTTCCGGGATGCGGTAGTTCAATGGCTTGGTCATGAGGAGACCGGTGAACCACCAGGCCACCACGGGTGCCCGCAGACCGGGGAAGAGGGCGTGCCACAGCAACAGGTCGGTTAGCGGGTCGTCGTTGCCATCGAGCCGCACACGCTCCACACGGAGCAGTCCTTCTTCGAGGCGGAGTTCGGCGTGGATCCCGTTCACCGACTCCGGGACCAGACGATGCACATCCTCGCAGCGACGGGGGTTGTCGCGCAGGTAGTCCTTCAGCACGGGAGTGGTCACCACCTGATGCAGCGATCCTTCGTACCTCACGAGGTCGTGCGTGAGCAACGGCGATGCCACCTTGGCCGGATGGGGTGCCGCGCTCCTCATGGCACGAAGCTATGTCCCGCTCCACGAACCACATCTCCATCTCGCCCTTGCCCTTGGCCTGCACGGCGCCGCGGGGGATGAAGCGCAGCCCGGGGGTGTCCTTCACCAGCGCATGGGTGGCGCCGCTGAGGTTCACGCGGCCGATCTCGCCGCTGCTCTCCATTCGGCTGGCGGTGTTCACCGTGTCGCCCCAGATGTCGTACTGGAACTTCTTCACGCCCACGATTCCGGCCACCACGGGCCCGCTGTGGATGCCCACGCGCATCTCGAAGTACGGCTTGCCCTGGGCGATGCGCTCGGCCTTGTGCTCCACCATGAAGGCCTGCATCTCGAGCGCGGCGAGCACCACGTCAAGCGGTCCGCCATGGCTGGGGTCGGGCAGCCCGCCGGCGGCCATGTACGAGTCGCCGATGGTCTTGATCTTCTCGATGCGGTAGCGCCCCATGATGGCGTCGAAGGCCTTGAAGCAGGCGTTGAGCTCCTGTACGAGCTCGGCGGGGCCCACCTGCTCGCTGAGCTGGGTGAAGCCGCGGAAGTCGGTGAAGAGCACGGTGGCCTGGTCGAAGTGGCGGGCATCGGCGGCTCCCTTGGCCTTGAGCTCCTCGGCCACCTCCTCCGGCAGGATGTTGAGCAGCAGATCGTCCGACCGCTCCTTCTCGGCGCGCAGTTCGGCGGTGCGCTCCTTCACCTCGGCATCGAGCTCGTCGCGCTGGCGCGCCACCAGCCGGTTGTGGTGGGCGGCGCGGATCGCCAGGAACACGGCCACGCTGAGGGGCACCGCCACGTAACTGCAGTAGTCGCCCAGTACGCTCAGCCAGCCGCTGAGGCCCACCCCGGCGAACTCGCTGAGCACCTTGAGGGTGAGTGTGAGCAGGAGCGAGGCCACAGCACCGGCGCCCACCCACCGCTCGTACCCCTTGGCGCGCAGCAGGCGGATGCCCAGGCGGATCACCTCCACACCGAACAAGGCGAACACCACCCCGAACACCAGCGCCGCGAACATCAGTCCCACCACCAGCGGCGCTGAGAAGTCGTTGAACGAGAGCCCGCCCATCGTGTCGGCGATGCCCAGCGTGTCCAGCACCACCATGGCCGCGCAGATGGCCGTGACCGCCAGCACCCCGATCGTGTACCAGCGCGACATCCGGGGGCTCAGGTCGCCCCGCATCGTGCCAAGCACCATGATCAACAGGTACATGGGCCAGGGCAACAGGAGGATGCTCACCCCGTGCAGGGCCTCGACCAGGGCATCGGAGAAACCGAGCGCCCGCTGGCTTCCCCCCAGGTCGCACACGGTGTCCAGCGCGCTCACGAACGACAGCAGCGCGAGCAGCAGCCAGCTGCGTTCATGCCGTTCGCCCCGCCAGATCACCAGGGCCAGCACAAGGATGATGGCGTTCACCCCGATGAACACGCCGTAGTGCAGCATCGTGCGGTGCAGGCGGTAGTGCACGTCGGCTGTATGCAGGGAGGCGCGGTGCCCCAGCGCGCTCAGGGGCGTGCCCGGCGGACAGGTGAGGCGCACCGCGATCACATCGGGGCGTCCATCGGTCGCAGTGGTGAGCGGGACGGTGATGCACGGGAGCGAGTCGATGCGGGTCAGGATGCGCTCATCCATGAGCAGCCCCGTGGCACCGGCCTGCACGAGCAGCTCGCCGTTGTGGTACACGGTGAATGGACCGGTGGAACGTACGCTGAGCGTGAGCGGAAGGCCGCGCAGCAGGGCCTGAGGCAACAGGTGGTAGCGCACCCAATGCACCGTGGCGCCGGGCACGATGCTGTCCCGCGAGCGCACGGGCCGCAGCCAGGTCGAATCGATGAGGCCACGCGCGGCGAAGTTGCTGTCGTCGCCGATCCAGTGGCGCGGCGATGCGTCCTCCAGGAGGTCTATCCCGGGGACATCGCCGCCGAGGGCGATCACCTCCGTGGTCTTGTCGCTGAGCTTCCGCAGCGATAGCGTGTCGCGCTTGCTCCCGGCCTCGCTCTTCCGGATGGCCTGTCCCTGGGCGGCGATGGCCGCGAACACCAGTACGATGGAAAGCAGGCGCAGGAGGTGGCGCATGGAGGGAAAGATAGGATGGGGTGGCGTTCGGCGCATGACGTGCGGTGGTCGAGCCCCCTGCAAAGCCATGCGAGGGGTCTGACCTTCATCATTGTGGCTGATCATGGATCGATGGACATTCGTCCCATGTGTGCATCAAGACGTTTCGCATCGCTTGAGGTTTTCCTCGTGGTCGCGCTGTTGGTGGTGGTGCCTTTGGCATGCACCATGTACGAAGTGGGGGCGCAGCAGCGCCGGCAGTACCGCGATGCCAACGCCTTGCTCCATCAGCAGGGTGACGGCGGTGGTCACTACCTGAAGGCCCACCTGCACAGCGGGGACCTGGTGATCTTTGATCCGGCATGGGTGATGGACACCGTGACGCATCGGCTGGAAGGGAACGCCAAGCGCTACGGCGTGGAGCGTGCCCCGATCGCTGAAGGCCATGTGGTCCTGTCGTTCGACAGCATCGCCATCCTGGAGACGAACCGCCCCATCCGGTCGCGCGATAGGAATTACCGCACGACCCTCATCACGATCAGTGTGATGAACGCGGTGATGACCGGCTATTGCGTGATGAACCCGAAGGCCTGCTTCGGTTCCTGCCCCACGTTCTACTTGCCCGGGGATGAGGGCCTGTTCTCGGCCCGCGCCGAGGGGTTCTCGAGTGCCATATACCCCGCCCTTCAGTATGCTGATGTCGATCAGCTTGGCGTATGGGCGGACGATGGCGAGGCGCCACGAGTCATCATGAAGAACGAGGCACTTGAGACGCAGGTGGTGGACCGCCTTTGGCTGGAGGCCTTCCCTGTTGTCGATGGTGAGGAGGTGCGCATGGCGCCAGATGGTGCCTTCTGGAGATGCTCGGGTCCTGTGCCATTGAGCACGGCAAGGCAGGATGGCAAGGACGTGGCGGCTTACCTGCGCGCTGATGATGGTGCCGAATGGTGGTCGCGTGCCGATACCGTTGACCTGCGGAGCACCGGGACCCTGGAGCTCTCATTCGAACGGAACACCCTTGGTCAGCGGCCTGCCCTCGCCATCACCTTCAGACAGACGCTGCTGACCACCTTTCTGCTTTACACGGCACTGGGTTACATGGGGAACGAGGTGAGCGATCACATCGCCGGTCTGGAAGGTGATGCCGCTCTGCGCAAGCGGACCGCCGGGGAATTGCATAAGCTGCAGGACATGCGCGTGGAGGTCATGGTGAACGGCAGATGGCAGGAAGTGGCCGTGGTGCGGGAGACCGGTCCCATCGCCCGCAACCGGACCGTGGTGCCGTTGCCACCGCTCTTGGACAGTGAAGCGTCCATACGCCTTCGCCTCCACCATACCCCGGGCATGTACCGCGTGGACCATGCCGGCCTTGTGGACCTCTGCGGTGAGGTCATCGGTGAACGGCTTTCTCCTGCGGCCTTGATGGACCAGGAGGGCTGTTCGGTCCCAGGGCTGGTGAACGTGTACGATCGGGATGCACATAAGCTGTGCACCTTGCCGGGCGATGTACATGCTGTGGCCTTCGAAAGGCCGGTCGGCAGGTCGCGGCAATGGCACCTTTTCCTGGGTGCCGATGGCTACTACCTTGAATGGATGCGACGCGAGTGGCTGCAGCACACCGATGCTGACCGGCTGCGTGCCATGCTGTTGGGCCGTGATGCCGAGTGGAGGGCGCTGACCAAGGAGTACAAGGCGATGGAGGAGGAGATGGACGCCGTTTTCTGGAACAGCCAATGGACACATCCGCTATGAGGGTCGGCATCGCCATCGGCACCTTCGTGCTCGCTGTCATGCTGTGCGGATGCACAAGCAGCGAGGACATGGCGGTGCCTGCACCATCGCAGGTGGAGAGCGATCCCAAGGGCAGGGATGTGGAGTTCAGGTTGCACAAGGACCGGGTGTCCGGCGAGCTTATCGGGGTCAAGGGCGGTCATTACTTGCTGCTGCAGGAAGGCATCACGCTCGTGGGTTTGGACACGAACGGTGTGATCCATGCTCGCGTCATCATCTCGCGCACCAGCGAGAACCCGAGGCGCTATGCGTGGAGCAGTGCGCTGCCCCTGCTGAGCATTTCACATGGTGCATTTGGTGTGATCTCCCTGCCCATCAATCTCATTGCGGCCATCTCGGTGAATGCGGGCTCGGCATGGTCCCGCAACGTGGTGGAGCTGGAGGAGCCTGTGCGCACGGGCGACCTGCTGCCCTATGCGCGCTTTCCGCAGGGCGTCCCACCTCGCTACCTGGACCGTCATCCTGTGCGCTACGGGGAGCGGTGATGTGACCGCCGCCTCACGCGCGCTCCACGAACCACATCGCCAGTTCAGCCTTGCCCTTGGCTTCGACCGATCCCCGGGGGGATGAAGGTGAGCCCGGGGGTGTCCTTCACCAGGGCGTAGATGGCGACGAAAATAGGTGGAG